>JAUNAI010000478.1 GCA_030527705.1 Planctomycetia bacterium
GAACGCCCAATCGTCTGCATGAGGGACGTTTCACTACGTAAAAAACCTTCCTTATCCGCGTCCAAAATCGCCACCAGCGACACTTCCGGTAAGTCGAGACCTTCACGTAACAGGTTCACGCCGACCAGTACGTCAAACTGTCCTTCTCGCAATTCCCGGAGCAGTTCCACGCGCTCGAAAGCGTCCAACTCGCTGTGAAGCCACTTACACCGGACGTTCTGTTTCAGGAAATAATCGGAAAGGTCTTCCGCAAGCCGTTTCGTGAGGGTGGTGACGAGAACACGTTCTCCGACCGCCGCGCGTTCCTGAACCTGCTGTAAAAGGTGCGGAACCTGTCCCGGAGACGCAATCGGCGAGACTGCCGACTCACCCGCCTGACACGCCGTCGCGGGAATCACCTCAATAATCGGGTCTAGAAGCCCCGTCGGACGGATAAGCTGTTCCACATATTTCCCGCCCGTCTTCTCCATTTCGTAGGGACCAGGTGTCGCGGAGACGTAAACCACCTGATTTACCCGTTCTTCCCACTCCGGAAACGTCAACGGTCGGTTATCCAACGCGCTCGGAAGCCGAAAACCGTGCTCGATGAGTGTCTTTTTTCGGTTTCTGTCCGCTGTCTGCATTCCTCGAATCTGCGGGACCGTCACGTGCGACTCGTCCACAAAAAGAAGATAATCATCCGGAAAAAAGCTGAAAAGCGTATCTGGCGGGGAACCCGGTTCACGCCCTGAAAGCGGACGGCTGTAGTTCTCGACGCCCGGACAGTAACCGACCTGTTCCAACATTTCCAAATCGTACCGAGTCCGTGCCGAAAGTCGCTGAGCTTCCAGAAGTTTTCCCTGTTCCTTAAAATATTCCAGCTGGTCTCGCAATTCACGCCGAATATTCTGTAATGCCGACTCCACGCGCTCTTCGGGCAACACGAAATGTTTCGCGGGGTAAATACTCACCGTTTCCAGCCGTTCACAGACCGTCCCGGAAGTCGGATTAATGATGGAAATCTGCTCAATCGTGTCTCCCCAGAACTCAATCCGAAACGCGAATTCCTCGTACGCAGGAAACACTTCCACGCAGTCACCGCGTGCGCGAAACTTCCCGCTTTCCATGTCGATGTCGTTTCGCTCATACTGAATCGCCACTAATTTCGCGAGAAACTCGTCCCGGTCCAGCTCGTCATTCACCGAGAGCGTCAGCACCATATTCTTATAATCTTCCGGAGAACCGAGACCGTAAATGGAAGAAACGCTCGCCACGACAATTACGTCACGCCGACTCACCAGCGCGGAAGTTGTCGCCAGTCGCAGTCGGTCAATTTCCTGATTCACCGCCGCGTCTTTCTCGATGTAAATATCACGCTGAGGAATATACGCTTCCGGCTGGTAATAATCATAATAACTCACGAAATACGTGACGGCATTATGAGGGAAAAACTGCTTAAACTCCGAGAAAAGCTGGGCAGCGAGCGTCTTGTTATGCGACATGACGAGTGTCGGACGCTGAACCTGCTGAATGATATTCGCCATGGTGAACGTTTTCCCGGAGCCGGTCACCCCCATGAGATTCTGTACTTTCTCTCCTGCCCGAATTCCTGCGACGAGCTTCTCAATCGCCTCGGGCTGATCTCCCGCAGGCTGAAAATTAGACACAAGCTGAAATTTATCCATAATCTATACCAATCACACTTTAAAATTCAGGGAAAAGCGATTCTTTCGGTCATGTTTCAGCAACACGAAACGCCAACAATGCAGAAATTCATAACATCACGAGTATAAAACCTCTCCCTTATTTATTATATCAGACCTGCACAAAAAAGCAACCGGGGGAGGTTAACCCGTAAAGGAGATTCTACCACTTACTCCTTTACGGGTTCTAACTTGCGACTTACTCTCTAAAAATATCATCTAAAATTAACTTCCGTGCCGTCGGCTTCAACTCGCACTCCACGAGGTCCAGCCAATCACCATTTTCTACTGTTTCCGATTTTGCATCTTCCACGTTCATTTCCGAAAAAACGGAATCATAAACGTTTCCGACAGGAACACTCGTTCCCGTCAGAATTTTCGTCGGTAACAGCATCGGTTTCTCCACGAGTT
>JAUNAI010000118.1 GCA_030527705.1 Planctomycetia bacterium
TTCCACAGATTCCACAGAATTTCACAGATTTTAAATAGTTATGATGATTTGAAATCCGTCTGTGAAATCTGTCTTTTCAGTGTGAAGTGCCATAAAATACGGGGTTCCGGAAAGTAAAAAACATGGGGTCCTAAATCATTTTCACTCCCTAAAAACGCACTCCTTTCTGTGAAAGTCTGTGGAATCTGTGGAAGATTTAATGATTTTTGTTTCCGCGTTAAAATACACTGCGTATTTTTGCGTTCCACAAAAAATAAGGGTTTTATTTCGTATTTTACGACACTTTGACGTTTTTTTGCCTTTTTAGGTAGGGAATATCCAAGCTAAAAAGGAGAGGGGATTCTTATATCCGCAGAAAGTCGGGAATAGCACGAATAAACGCTGCTGAATCATACCACACCAGCGCGTGTAACCCAACTAACATCATCAGCCCAAGCAACAAAAACGTTACCCCCACAGTATATTTTGGGAAAAACGTTCCATTTTGCGTTTTCAGTCCATCCATAAGACACTTCTGGAAGTGTTTCCAGCCGTCATAATTCTGGTTTGGACCGGCAGAAACGAGCGAAATTGTCCGTAAAATCGGATTCGCTTCCAGATAAAACTGAATCCCCAACGTTGGCATGAAGACCGTATCACCCGCCAGTCGTGATTCTGGGTCCCAATCTACTACCTTATCCGAAAAAAAAGGTCGGAATTCTGTGAGCGTGACATTATATAAATTCAGCGACGGACGCATTAAAAGCAGATATAACGTGCATAAAAGCGCGTAAATTGCGAGTAAAATAATCCAGACGCCGATACCGTAACTCCAGGAAGCGTTTACCGGGAAAAACAGTTGCATGGGACCGACCGCCATGAAACCTGTCAGCGCAAGAAAAAGGACTGTCTGGTCGCGGTGCCCTGTTACAAGAAATGGCCGCCCCGTCAGATTCATCAGACCGACCAAGACGAAATAAATCGCCAACGGCATCCACGAAAGGTATATCAGGAATGAATTAAACATAAGGCGGGCACTCTAATGAAAAAAAACTCGAAATAAACATTAAAAGTTTTTAAGGCGGGAGTGAAGTGGAAACCGTTTAAAGCCTCCCCTAACCTGAATATTTCATACCAAAAAACGTTCAAGTGTCGTAAAATACGGCCTAAAACCGTGATTTTAGGAAAATTTCCCCAAAACGCCGGCATTTTACACGGAAATAAAAATCATTAAATCTCCCACAGATCTCACAGATTTTCACAGAAATGAGTGAGTTTTCAGGAAATGAAAATGATTTAGGACACGATGTTTTTGGGTGTTTTGGTCCCCAATATTTTCAGCACTTCTTACAGAAAAGACAGATCTCACAGAAAGATTTAAATAGTCATCTTGTAACTATTTAAAAATCTGTGAAAATCAGTCGAATCTGTGGGAGATTTAAAACCATTGGTTTCCGTGAAATCCGTGGGATATGAAAATTTCAGGCTAAAAGGGTAGGCTAAACCCATTCCGCATTATTCCGCATTTTCAACGGTCCGAGTGTCGGCGTTTTCCACGTTCTCGGTATCTTTCGCGTTCTCAGAATTCTCCGCGTCTTCAACTTTTTCCGCGTCTTCCTCTTTCTCGACTTTACTGCCGATGAAGGAGAATTCTTCTTTACCGTTCGTGATTTCCGTTTCGATGGTGATTGTGTTCATGCCACGGAATTTTCCGCGCAAAATGTCTTCCGCAAGCGGATTTTCCACATTACTCTCAATCGCACGACGCAATGGACGCGCACCGAAATCCTCATCACTACCACGCTGAATCAGCAACGCACGCGCCGCATCCGTCAACTCAACCGAGTAACCATGCTCCGCAAGACGACGGCAGATCTTACCAATTTCGAAATCGACGATGTGTTCGAAATCGTTTTTCGTCAGGTACTGGAATACGATCAGTTCATCCAGACGCCCGAGAAATTCCGGACGGAAGACTTTTTCGATCTGTTCCTTAACACGAGTTTTCATCTGGTCATAAGACGCATCCCCGTCAGCTGTCTGGAAACCGAAAGAGGATTCATTTTTAATGGCCGAGGCACCCGCGTTGGTCGTCATGATGACGATTGTGTTCCGGAAATCAACCTGACGTCCAAAACTATCCGTCAGACGACCTTCTTCCATCACCTGAAGAAGCATGTTAAACACGTCGGAGTGTGCTTTTTCGATTTCGTCGAACAGTACGACCGAGTACGGACGGCGACGGACTTTTTCCGTTAACTGTCCACCTTCTTCATAACCGACATAACCCGGTGCAGCACCGATTAAACGTGTAACGTTAATCTTTTCCATGTACTCGCTCATGTCGATCTGGATTAACGCGTCTTCATTTCCGAACATAAATTCAGCGAGCGTTTTAGCCAGGAGCGTTTTACCGACACCCGTGGGACCGGCGAACAGGAAACAACCAACTGGCCGTTTCGGGTCTTTCAGACCTGCACGACTACGACGGACGGCTTCCGAGATTTTCCGAACCGCTTCATCCTGACTTACGACACGCTTATGAAGTTCCGCTTCCATCTGCATCAGACGTTCGGAATCTTCCGTAGAAACACGAGTTACCGGAATACCCGTCATCCGCGCAACCACTTCCGCGATGACTTCAGCATTCACGATACCCTTATTCTGACGCATCTGAGTACGCCATTCTTCAGTCAGCGTATCTTTTTTCTTGCGGAGTTTATCAATCTGGTCACGCAGAGAAGCAGCCGTCTCAAAATCCTGCGACGCAACGGCTCCTTCTTTCACCTTCGAGAGATGTTCCAGCTCCGTGTCAATGTCTTTCAGGTTCGGCGGACGAGTCATACTCTTCAGATGGACACTAGAACCTGCCTCGTCGATGACGTCAATCGCCTTATCTGGATGGCATCGGCCAGTGATGTAACGGTCGGAAAGCTCCGTCGCCGCCTCAAGTGCATCATCCGTAAAGGTTACACGGTGATGATCCTCGTAACGTTCACGGAGTCCCTTCAGGATCTGAACCGTTACGTCTTTACTCGGTGGCTCGACAAGAATCTGCTGGAATCGGCGTTCCAGAGCGTTATCTTTTTCAATATATTTTCGGTATTCATCTAGCGTCGTGGCACCAATACACTGAATTTCACCACGTGAAAGAGCCGGTTTCAGGACGTTTGCTGCGTCAATTGCACCTTCAGCACCACCCGCTCCGACCAACGTATGTAACTCGTCGATGAACAGAATGACATTTCCTGCGCGACGGACTTCATTCATGACCGCCTTAATACGTTCCTCGAACTGTCCACGGTATTTCGTTCCAGCGACCATCATCGCGAGGTCCAGCACCACTAGCCGTTTCTCCAATAACAGTTCCGGAACATTCCCAGAAACGATATACTGCGCCAGACCTTCCACAATCGCGGTTTTCCCGACGCCCGCCTCACCGAGGAGGACCGGGTTATTTTTCGTACGGCGCCCCAGAATCTGAACCGTCCGTTCAATTTCTTTATCACGTCCAATCACGGGGTCAAGTTTTCCCTGCCGACAGAGTTCCGTCAGGTCGCGCCCAAAACTATCCAACGCAGGCGTTTTCGATTTTCCCGGTTTCGCAGGCGTCGCGTCCGAGTCACTACTACTTGATGGGTTCGGACCAGAGGTGCGCTCTGCGTCCCCTTTAGAATTTCCGATGAGTTCCAGAATTTCGTTCCGGACGGAATCCAGACTCAGACCGAGGTTCACCAGAACCTGAGCGGCGACACCTTCTTCCTCACGCAGTAAACCGAGAAGAAGATGCTCCGTTCCGACGTAGGAATGTCCGAGCGTCCGCGCTTCGTCCATCGCGTACTCGATTGCCTTTTTCGCACGAGGGGTCTGGGGAAGTTTCCCCATAGCAATCATATCGGTGCCCTGATTGACGAGTTTCTCTACTTCACGCCGAATTTTGGCGAGATCGACGTCCAAATTTTTCAGTACATTGGAAGCGACACCACTTCCCTCTTTAACGAGTCCAAGTAGAATGTGCTCTGTACCAATATACTCATGATTCAGGCGTTGAGCTTCCTGATTCGCGAGTTGTAGCACCTTTCGGGCACGATCAGTAAATCTTTCATACATGTTATTGGTCTCCTGAGAAGATGAACGGAATCGACTCAATCCAAACTGGATTTCACACAAGAGCGAAATGACAATCCAGAAAAAATCCAATTCCGCTTGCAACTTCTTTATTATACCCGACCTGCGAAAATGTGGAATCCCCCCTGGAATCATTCAGGGCCTTTTTTTTGTAAAATAATGAAATTTTTCTGAAATATTCGTTATAAATGGTTTTAAAACGGATTGTCTCCCCCAAAATAGGGAGGCTGTAATTTATACATTCTCCAATACTTCTTCCTCCGCCTGGGTTCGGGATTCTGCGAGAAGCTGTTCGATACGCAGAAGACGGTTGTATTTTGCCGTCCTTTCTCCGCGTGTGATACTGCCGGTTTTGATGTAGTCCGCCTGAAGTCCCACCGCTAAATCAGAAAGGAAACTGTCTTCCGTCTCTCCGCTACGATGACTGACGATGACGCGGAAACCATGTTTTTTCGCGTATCGGACGGTACTAAACGTCTCTGTGAGTGTTCCAATTTGATTCGGTTTAATAAGAATGGAATTCGCAGCGTTTTTCTGGATTCCCTCACGTAGACGGTCTTCATTCGTGCAGAAGAGATCATCACCAACGATATTAATTGGTTTTCCAAAATTTTTATCTCCGAGTGCGTTATTCAGGAGCGTCCACCCTTCCCAGTCGTCCTGTGCCAGACCGTCTTCGATGGAGGAAATCGGGTAATTTTCACACCAAGTTTCATAAAGCTGAATGAGTTCCGCAGAAGAATAGGATTTTTCATTTAAATGGTAACGTCCGTCGCTGTAAAGTCCACTTGCGGCAACGTCAATCGCGAGTCGAATCTGCTCGCCCGGTAAATAACCAGCGGTTCGAATCGCGTTTAGAAGTAGATCGAAAACCGCCTCATGACTGGAAATATTCGGCGCGAAACCACCTTCATCACCGACGTTCACGGATAGATTCTGCTCACGGAGCAGGGTTTTTAAGGCGTAAAATGTCTCACAGACCGCACGGAGTGATTCAGCGAAACTCCGAAATTTCTGTGGAATGAGCATGAATTCTTGAATTGCGAGCGGGTTATCCGCGTGAGCGCCACCGTTCAGAACATTTACCATCGGTTGAGGGAGTTGGGTTGCATAAATTCCGCCGAGATACTGAAAAAGTGGAATCTGAAGCGCGTTAGCTGCCGCACGTGCACACGCCAGCGACACACCCAGAATCGCGTTCGCACCCAGATCGCGTTTATTCGGAGTTCCATCAAGTTCCTGCATCGCCTCGTCTATTCGGTGCTGCTGCCGAGCGTCAAGACCACGGAGCGTATCGGAAATATTTCCGTTCACACTGCTGACAGCCTGCTAGACACTTTTTCCTGCGTAAAAATCGTGAATTTCGTCACGTAACTCATGTGCCTCATGTTCACCACAACTTAAACCGCTCGGGACGGAAGCGATTCCGACAGTTCCATCTTCAAGAAGAACCTCCACTTCTACCGTTGGCGTTCCGCGACTGTCGAGAATCTGACGCCCATGGATTTTTTCAATTTTCGTGTTCATTACGGCTCCTTTTTTTCAGGGGAATTTAATGGTAAGGTGGATTTATGAATCACACACAGGATCCCACACGTTATCTCACACTGTTTCTCAAACGGAAACACATACGGAATCCCATACGGAATCATTTCGTTTCGGAATTGTATCTGAAGAATCAAGAATTTTTACTGGAAGTCCCTTTCTGCCCCTTGCGCTTTCGCTAAAAATCGGTTATAATACCTCTTAATATATGTAACCTACCTGACATTTTTTGTCATGAAAAAAGAAATTTAATTCAGAAAGGACCTACCATGCGAAAAGTTTTTCTCTGGTTTTCCTGTTTATCGCTCCTAGTGGTGCAGTGTTTCTGCTCCAGCGTCGTTCTGGCTCAGGAAGTTTATGATGTTGTTGTTTACGGCGGCTCCAGCGCGGGCGTCGCGGCCGCAGTTCAGGCGAAAAGAATGGGTAAGTCGGCGGCAATTGTCTGTCCCGACGTTCATCTCGGTGGGCTTTCCTCCGCAGGTCTCGGAGCGACGGACTCTGGTGACCGAAGCGTAATTGGCGGGATTTCCCGTGAGTTTTACCATCGACTCTGGAAACATTATCAGGACCCGAAAGTCTGGAACTGGGTGCCAGTTCCGAATCTTGGAATGCCCGGTCAGGGGGGACGCGGTTTCGATAATGAAACGCAGACCGCATGGGTTTTCGAGCCACATGTCGCGGAAATGGTTTTCGAGCAGTTCGTGAAAGAGAACGACATTCCGGTCTTTCGCGGACGGTATCTGGACCGCATGAAGAAAGATTGCGTTGAGAAAAACGGTACGCAGATTGTCTCCATCCGCATGAAAAATGGGGAAGTATACCGTGGGAAAATGTTTATCGACGCGACTTATGAAGGTGACTTGATGGCGGCGGCGGGCGTTTCCTACACGCTCGGACGTGAAAGTAATGACCAGTACGGTGAAACGCTCAACGGGATTCAAGTCGGACACGCGCACCATCATCAGTTTAACGCGAATACGTATCGCGGAGACGATAAGGTTCAGGATCCGTTCATCGACCCATACGTGATTCCGGGAAAACCTGAAAGTGGACTGCTTCCGTACGTGAATCCGGACGCTGGCGGTGAAGATGGCTCGGCAGACACGAAATTGCAGGCGTACTGTTACCGTCTCTGCATGACGAAAGTGCCGGAAAACCGTGTGCCGTTCGAGAAACCGGCGAATTATGACCCGCTAAATTACGAGTTGTTCGTCCGTTCCATTCTTTCTGGACAGCGTTTCCTGATGATTATCTCATCGATGCCGAACGGGAAGACCGACACGAATAACGGTGGTCCGTTCTCGCACGACTTTATCGGTCAGAACTACGATTATATCGAGGCGGACGACGCGGAACGCGAGAAAATCTGCTTCGCGCACGAACAGTGGCAGCAGGGACTGATGTGGACACTCCAGAATGACCCACGAATTCCGGAAAACGTGCGGAACTCCTATAAAGACTGGGGTCTTGCGAAAGACGAATTCCAGGACACCCGCCATTTCGGGCATAAAATCTACGTCCGTGAAGGTCGCCGTATGGTGAGCGATTACGTTCATACCGAATTACACTGCTGTCGCGTTCTGCCGACTCCCCGTCCGATCGGTTTCGGCTCGTATCAGATGGACTCCCACCATTGCCAGCGTCACGTGAAGGTCCTCGAGGATGGTCGCGCAATCGCGTGGAATGAAGGTGATGTTCAGGTCTCCCCCGGTGGCGCGTACCCAATCGATTTCGGCACGATTCTCCCGAAAAAAGCGGAGTGCACCAACCTTCTCGTTCCAGTCTGCGTTTCCAGCTCGCACATCGCGTACGGTTCTATCCGTATGGAACCGGTCTTCATGATTCTCGGTCAGAGCGCCGCCACGACAGCATGTTTCGCCATCGAGGACGGAAAAGCGGTTCAGGACGTCGATTATGGGAAACTTTCCGCGCGTCTGAAGGCAGATGGTCAGGTCATCGAGCGTCAACTCGCTCCGCCGAAAATCGCGAATCTGAAGCTGAACCTCATTCCGGGAATCGCCTGCGACGAGGATTCCGCGAAACTGGAAGGAGACTGGAAATTCAATGACGTCACCCAACCGCGCGTCGGTAAAGGTTACATGCACGACGACGGTACGAAATGCGGGACGAAAATTGCGACGTACACGCTGAAAGTTCCGACTGCCGGAAATTATGAAGTCCGCCTGACGTACCCGACGAATCCGAATCGCGCGACGAACGTCCCGGTCGAGATTTACACCGCGGACGGCGTGAAGACGGTTTACGTGAACCAGAAAGAGTGCGCGGAACCGCCGTTCCAGACACTTGGCACGTTCCGTTTTAATGCGGGCGACGCGAAAATCGTTATCTCGAATAAGAACGTGGACGGTTATGTCATTCTCGACTGCGTTCAGCTTCTTGAGAAGAAATAAGAATCCATTTCACTTATAAATAATGAAGGGGACAGGCACTTAAAACCTGTCTCCTTCCGTTTTTATAACCGACTCACTATAAAATTTCACTTTCGGTAGCCATTTCGCGTTGCAGAAATGACTACCGAAGGGACCGCCCTTTCCTGAATTTCCAAGTGGAATTAGTATAAAGATTCTGTAATTTCCTTGATGAATGAGTTTCTCACGGCTTCAGGTTTTCACCTTCCAGCGCGAATTCCACGGCCCACTGCCACGCGAAATGACCGACGCGGGCGGAAATGATGTTTTCACCCTCTTTCAGTTCAATCTGAATGCTGTCATTTCTCTTTTTGTGACGCGGGGAAACGCAGTCTTCATAAACCTGTTTTCCATTGACGTAAATCGTTGGGAATGCCATCGTGCTGAAGCTCAGTGCATTAATTTTTAGCGTGACGGTCTGGGCTTTCGGACTCGTGACTTTTCGGACGATGTAAGCCGACTGGAATTGCTGACCGTTGGCGACGGAGGCGAAATCAACCGCGTTCGGTAAGTCGTATCCCGTCACGTCCGCCTGAGGATAGTAGACCGTCCACGCGAGCGGTTTTCCATTCAGTTTCGCCTGAAGTGGGTCGGTGCCTGCGAGAATTGCGTCATCGACTTCCGTTTTCGTTGCAGCTGCGTCATAACTATCACCGCCGTGGAACGGTTTTCCGTCGAGGAATTCTGAAACATAAAATGGCGCGTTTAACTTGATTTTCCGTTCGATTTCACCCGCCTTAACAGTTACTTCCGCGGTCCAGTCCATCGCACAACCACTCAGACGGATTTCGAATTCGTCCCCCGCCAGATTCACGATTTCGTCCAGTTTCCAACCTTCCGGACACGTGACGGTCAGGTTTTCTTTCTTTTCGCCACGGAGATGACCGCGAATCTGCATTTTTCCCGCTTCCGCGCTGTTCAGAACGAAAAGACTCATGCCGGCTGAGTCGAAATCAGTCAACCAGTCGGGCATTTCGTCGTAAACCTTCTTAGCAGCAGCCTCCTGTCCCATCGCGCGGAGGAACGTCCACGCCATCACGCGGTGTCCGTCCATCGTTGGGTGCACACAGTCCGGCGTGAAATGGAACGCATTATTTACAAGTCGCACATTCAGGAAGAAACGCTTAATTTCGCCACGTAAATCAACGATTTCAGCATTCTTCTCTTTCGCGATTTCACGCATGATTTCACCCATACGGTCCATCATCTGATTCTTGAATGCGTACGGATTTTCGGTCAGCATCGTAGCAGGACAGAGAAGAATCCGCTTCGCCGTCGGGACGCGGTCACGGAGTAGGTCGATTAACTGACAGTAATCCGCCTTCCATTTCGCGTAGCCTTCTTCCGTTGGGAAAACGGTAGGACAGAGTGCGTCATTCATGCCGAGGAAGATGAAAAGCGTGTCGGCACCGAGGTCAAATTCCGTTTTGAAGAGGATTTCGGGACGGTCGCCACGGACATTCGGGTCCGTTTTGGAACGTTCTACGGTATGAAGCCAACTGGAAATAGTCGAGCCACTTGCGCCGAGCGGGACGAATTGGACGTCCGTGGCACCAACGTCTGCGAGCGCCTTACGTACCATCGGCGTGTAACCCCAATCGAGATTCGACTGGGCGGTAATGCTGTCACCGACTACCAGAACACGCTCTGCATAAGCCGACGCGGAGGTGAAAAGAAGCGTGAAAACAGAAGCTGCCATCACGCAGGCAGAAGCCAAAAAGCTCTTTTTCATGTGGGTTTCCTTTATGATTAAAATGGAGGGATTAAAAATCAACTCTGTTAGGTAGTTGCTGAATATATTGCGTTTTAAGGAGTGACGCGTCTCGCGTTGCTATGAGGCACCTTAAAATGTCGATTTTAGGCTGAAATCGGTAATTTGGAATATTTTTATGCCAACTCTACTTAAAATTTCCGTTTTACCGTCGTTTCTGCAACACGAAACGACGGAAAACGGAATTTTATCGTATGTCAGATATCAATTTTTCATATACTTGTCGGATATGATATTTCTTGTTTTTTTCTTCTTATTTCTTCATAATTCGATTTTTCTCGTCCACATGTACGACTGTTGGTGTATGCACACGCGCTTCTTCATCCGTCATTGTCGCGTAAGTGATTAAAACCACGACGTCTCCAGGATAACCCAGACGCGCAGCTGGACCGTTCAGCATCATCGTTCCAGAACCAGCAGGAGCTGCGATCGTGTAAGTAACGAGCCGCTCACCGTTATTAACGTTCAGAACATGCACTTCCTCGCCCGGCAGAATGTCAGCAGCGTCCAGAAGATCCTTATCGACCGAAATACTCCCTTCATAATCCAATTTCGTGGCGGTAAGCGTCGCGCGATGAATTTTGGACTTGAACATGTGACGAAGCATAAATTAAGTCTCCTGATAAAAAACGTCTAAATATACGGATTCCACTTGAAAATTCTGGAAAGGACGGTCCTTTCGGTAGTCATTTCTGCAACGCGAAATGACGGGAAAGTAAAATTTTATAGCGCGTCGGGTATAAAACGTCTAAAAAAACGTTTAATTATACGGATTCCACTTTAAAATTCAGGGAAGGACGGCCCTTCCGGTAGTCGTTTCAGCAACGCGAAACACGGTCATACAGAATTTTATCGTGTTTCGAGTATAAAACGTCTGAAAAAGCTGAATTCGAGAATGATCATAATTTCTACCATTGATTATAAGTCAATTTGAAAAAATTACAAGCGGTCCGGCCGGAAATTTCCCGAAATTCGCGATTTTTCAGAAAAAGCGTATTGACGAAAGTCGTGATGATGGTATAATTTTATCTTCATGCACTATAAAATTCAGTATTACCGTGTTTCGTGCTATGAAACGATTATCGGAAGGACAGCCTTTCCCAGAATTTTAAAGTGTAATTGTTGATAATAACTGATAAAATCGGTTTCTTTTCTTTAACTTTTACCGTGGAATTTTATTATGCAACTCGCACATCATTTCCATTTTTCGCAGATTGACTCAACGAATTCCTGGGCGTTACGCGTTCTGTCTCAAGAAGAAAAACAGATAAAAACCAATATAATGTCAGTTGTTCCAGATGTGGAAAAACTGACGCAGGTGGAAAGCATCACGCAGAGAGAAGACATTACGCA
>JAUNAI010000479.1 GCA_030527705.1 Planctomycetia bacterium
GAACTTTTCTCAGAAAATTTCGCTGAAATTCAGAAAATTTCTCGAAAATTCCATTCATTTCCCTTGAAAAATCTGAAAAAACGAGTAAACTATAAGAAAAGTATCTTCGGTTCCGTCGGTGATTTATGCGTGTCCTTATTTTCCTTATCCTGCTGTTTTTCGCGACCATTTTCGTTGCTCCCTTCATCGGACCGAACGCGGGTGAGGCACAAGTGTGGGTGTTTTGGCAACTTCGAGTTCCGCGTATCCTCTGCGCGTTGGCCGCAGGTGGAGCGTTGGCGGTATGCGGTGCCGTTTTTCAGGCGGTTTTCCGGAATCCGCTTGCCACGCCTTTCACACTCGGAACCGCGAGTGGTGCGGCACTCGGAGTCTCTTTACTCATTTTTCTCGCACCGGGAGCAGGAGCTTTTTTGACCTTTTTTCCTGCCGTCTCGCCGTTAGTTTTAGCCGCGTTTTCTGGTGCTCTCCTCTCGCTTAGTATGATTTTCGCTATCGTACGTTTTTCACGTCGCACGACGGACTCCGACATGCTTCTGGCAGGTGTCGCGGTCAGTTTTCTGTACTCCAGCCTGATTATGCTGTTACAGTATCTCAGTGACCCAACGCAGACGGTCCGAATGTTGCGTTGGACGATGGGCGGACTGGAACGTGGCGGGGGATATATACCAATTTTAACGATTTTACCGTGGGTTTTACCCGCTTTCGGAATTCTGTTCTGGTTTCATCGAGAACTGGATCTTTTCTGTATGGGTACGGAACTCGCTCACGCACGCGGTGTCGCGACGGCGCGGACACGAACGATTTTACTCGTCACCGTCTCCCTCCTGACGGCGGCGGTCGTTTCTGTCTGTGGTCCCATCAGTTTTATCGGCTTAATGATACCGCACATTATTCGGAAATGGACTGGAACTCGTCATCGGATTTTACTTCCAGCCTCATTTCTAGCGGGTGCTACACTTCTCGTAACGTGTGACACAGTAGCACGTACGATCATATTTCCCGATGAAATCCCCGTCGGAATTTTTACCGCGTTACTCGGTGGACCGTTCTTTCTGGCACAGGTAATGTTCCGGAAGTAAAATTTTCGCCTCCCCCTTTAACTCCGTTTATTTATCTCGTATGAATTTTACAGTTATATTCCATAACAAGTTGTGAATTCATCCGTCGTGGGAATTATTCATTAAGAATTTAAAAGGTTTTATTTCGATTTTAAAAGGATTCATGATGAAACAAATTTTCCAAGAATGTTTATTTTTATCCGTACTTTTATCTTTCTTCATCCTGCCCAAAACGACAGTTTATGCAGAAAACACTAAAAACACTGAAAACACTGAGAAAACAGAAAATCCGATTTACAAGGTTCAGGAAAGTGTCGATTATAAGCTCCGTGGCGGAATCACGCACACTTTCGAGAAACTGAATGCTGGGAAAACGGTAAATGTAGCGTATCTCGGTGGGTCGATTACCGCAGCGAATGGATGGCGACCGAAAACGACGGCGTGGTTACAGAAAAACTGGCCGGATGCGGAAATTCACGAGATTCACGCAGCAATTAGCGGAACAGGAAGTTATCTTGGTCTGTTTCGGCTTCAGCGTGATGTACTACATTTTAAGCCGGATCTGCTTTTCGTCGAATTCGCTGTAAATGACGGTGGAACCCCTCCAGAAACCGAGTGGCGACAGATCGAGAGTATCATCCGTCAAACGTGGTTAGCGAATCCCGAAACAGACATTATTTTTGTGTACACTTTCTGTGTTGGGTTTACGGGAAGAATCCAGAGCGGAAAACTTCCGCAGTCAGCAGGCGCAATGGAAATGCTAGCTGATTATTATGGAATTCCGTCAGTAAACTTTATGAAACGTGTCGTAGAAATGGAATCTGCAGGAAAACTTGCGTTTACACCGACACTGGGTGAGAAATTTCACGCGAATGGAAAGTTGCCGGAGTCCGTGATTTTATGGTCTCAGGACGGTACGCACCCACTCGACGCGGGCCACGAACTGTATCTACAGGATATTCAGCAGGCATTCGCGGAAATGGAAAAAATGTCGACGCCAACAGTCATGGGAGGAGAAACTATAGGA
>JAUNAI010000119.1 GCA_030527705.1 Planctomycetia bacterium
ACTTCTCTTCCGGGATGAGAACCAGACCATGATGGTCGGAGTTCAGAATCTCCCACAGTCGGCTGGCTCGCGCACCGAATTTTCCGGGCAACGTCTGTGGCTCCGTCCAGAGATAATGGTCGTAGAAGAAACAGTACGGACGTAAATTCTGGAAGGACGTGAAGAAATGTTCTCCTGCCGGTCCGCGTGAAAGGTCAATCGCCCGTGCATCCTTTTCGGCGTTCTGAGCGTGACACTCTACGCATTTCTTGTCGAGAATCGGCTGGATTAACTGAGCGTAATTCATCGGACTCGTTCCCAATGGGTCTGGCATGATTTCCGATGGCTGACGGCTAAACGCTTTCGGCATCCCGACTGGACGGTTACTCATCGAAGAATGCCGACTTTCGTGACACCCCTGACAGACCAGCTCTTCACCCTCATGAACATACGTGTCTGAGCGCATCGACTGAACCGCCACGCCATTTTCGTCCAGTGCCTGGAAGTAAATCGGAATGTTGACCGGGACCGTGAAATACGCGCTTCCGTCTTCCTCTACAGGAACCGTTCCGAGGATGCTCCGTGCCCCTTTCTGGTGACCGTAACCAATCGCCGGCTGACTTTCAATCGGCGTCGTTTTCGGGAGAAGCTGGACGATTCTCAGACGCGAAATACGGATGGGTTCTTCACTCTCCGTGCCTTCTTTCTTCACCATCGGGAACGGGAGGGACGTGTCATACACGTTAATCAGCCCAATCGTGGCGGTTTTCGGGAGTTTTTCGTGTGGAATCGCCATTCCTAGTTTTGTGCCGGGAACACCGACGAGCGTTTTATGCGGAACTACTGGCTGAACCTTCCGCGTCCGTATTGGTTGCGCGTCGTAACATGAAATTTCCGGGTCACGGTACAGTAAAACTCGGTTTCCGAAACAGTCGAGAAGGTAAATGCCGTAGTTATTTTCCACGCTCTTGTCACCCCATCCGAAAGCGTCGAAAACGACAATGTAAAACTGCTCGGAGAGCGGACGACACGTGCCGTAGCGCGCCGGAGCATGATGCTGTGGCAACTCCGATTCCGGGAAAAGCTGTTCCGGCGTAATTCGGCGAATCGGTCCCATCTTGTTATCGTCGCGGACCTGCGGATTCACCAACACGAGCGAGCCGTAATGCTGACCGTGATGGGCACACGCAATCGCGGTAATCTGCGGGGAATCCGGCACCGGGTGAATGTCCGCCTCGAAAATAGGACGAGGATACAGAATCTCGGAGTAATTTCCATGAAGCGCACGCGGGTCACGTCCGTCAGGTGTCGTAATCCACGGGTGATGCGCGTTATTCGCACCGCGGTCGACGTAATCCCAACGGGTGTAAATGAGCATTCCAGCGTGGTCCACGTCCGGTTGCCACTCGTTGGTTTCGTGAGCGGAAAGCATGGTAATGTCACTTCCGTCCGGCTCCATCGAGTGAAGCGTATACGTCGGCACAATTCGCGGGTGACACCGTCCGTAACCGCCACGACGCTCAGAGATGAACGCGATTCGCCCCGACGGAAGGCAACACGGGTCAAATTCGTTATATGCGCCGTGCGTCAACTGCGTAATTTCGGAAAGTAACCCCGTTTTCGGGTTAAATTTACCGCGGTAAATATGGAAACAGTTTTCGTCTGTCCACAGTGACACCCACCGTGGGCTGGTCGTGTCCGTTGCCGCAAAATAGAGCGTCTGGTTATCGTGCGAGAGTTCCGGTGAGAGATACCCGAATTGGCTGTCCAGAATCTTCTGACCGTTCTGTATTTTTTGTCCGTTTAATGAATCGACGACCGTCGGGGAATCCGAGAACGCGTTCTGAAGCACGAAAATTCCACCACCAGGAAGCGCGTTGAACCCGAAAAACTGGTCGCACATGTGAAGACCGTGAATTTCCAGCGCGTCGCACGGGTGCCGTTTCATGAAAAGAATATCTTTGAAGTTCAGCAACGGGTTCTGGAACGCGATTTTACGTCGTAACGTAACCGCCTCAGAGAATAATTTCCGACGTTCCGTTTCGTTCTCGACCGCGACTTTTTCCGCGCGTTTCGTCAGGGAATTCAGCGTTTCCCCCTCTTTTTCCAGTTTCGGTCCTCCCGGCATGGCGCGTAGCGTTTCCACCAGCGGAACGAGACGGCGCAGAACCACGTCGAGCGGGTCACGGTCACTTTCCAGAATCGTGGACGCCACGTGAAGTGCTTCCGCACGGACATTTTCTTGCATTCCCGACTGAATCTGCGCGACAAGGTCCGCCCACTCACAGCGTTCTTCGTCCATAACGCTCATCGGAAGTCCTTTTTCGTCGAATTTCACGCTTCCATTCAGAGAAACCGTCTCAGGTTGAGTGCCGATATACTCAATCCGTGCGTTCCCCCACGAGGTATGGTCACCGAAATAATCACTTCCTTTATCACAGACAAGATAGAGCATTTTCACACCGTCAAGTGGAATCTCAACCGATTTCGGCGCGTCTCCCTTCTTCATCATGCCGGATTCCCAGACAACTTCCGTTCCGGCAACGATTTTAAACTCGGCGGGACCAGTAGCCTGCGGTTCATCGTTGATTCCCACTTCCGCGAGAAACCGAACCGCCTTTCCGTCCGGAATCGAAATAGCGATGTTCCCCGGTGCGTGATTTCCGACACCGCGTTCAAAAACTTTCCTACCGATGGAAATTGGATTCCCGTCAATCGAGCGATTCGCTTGGGGATGCTCCCACCCACAGAGCGTATTCTGCAAATCCATCTCGTCCACCCACCGCGTTTTCACATTCTGAGCAAAGGTGAGCGATGATGTAAATAATAGCGTAAACAACAACGCGAACAGCCACGGGAATCGTCTCATTTTATCGTTTCCATCTTTCTAAAGGCAGACCGATTGGATATAAATTGGAAAAAGTGTGTTTTTTTCAAATAATAAAACACACTTTCATTTTTATTATGCCAGAATCGAAAATTTCGTCAAGACTTTCCCCGGAAATTTTTCTAAATTTCTGAAATTTCCGGAGACTTTCTGAAATTTAGAAATTCAGAAAACTCCTGATGGGTCTGAAACTCCAGAAGCTCCTGAAAATCCCTGAAGGAACCCTGTTTAACTGAGTACGACTCAATCAGAGTTTCCTGAAATTCCTGAAATTTCCTTCAATTTCTTCACACTGACGAGCGTGTTTACTCCATCACCTCACGCGAATCGACGACCACAATCGGCAATTCATACTCGACTTCCAGATTTTGCGTCTTATCCACCGCCTTTATAAGAAGAATCCGTTTCCCTGGTTTATTCAGCTGAAATGAAAAGAAAAACGGAAAACGCGTATCTTCTACATCGTAAGTATTAATAATCTCGGACGTCTCTTTATCGGATACCGTGACGGTTACCTCATCTCCATATTGAACCGCCTTAGAACACTGACACGCACAAGCGAGCGACTGTTCCGTAAAACATAGAGGCCGAATCGGACTTCTGCTCACGCCGTCAATCAACGTAATATTCAAAAGTCGCAAATCTTTTTTCTCTTGAACTTCAATCGGCATTATTTTCGTCGTCTTTTTACCGGACAAAATATCTTCAATCACCACTTCCAGACTATAATTTCCCGCATTTAAAATGGGACCTTGAATAAAGAAGGAAAATTGACCATTAAAACAGTCCACTTGAGAGGAATTCGAGACAACAACCTCATCATCTTTAAGAATGGTGAATTTAAATTTAAAATGGGAGTTCTTTTTCTGGTCCATATCCAAGCCGGCAAAATCACAATGAACCATTACTCTTTCTTCTTGTGTCCACGGTAATGAGCGCTTCCAGTGTGCGCCATAAGCTGGCGTGAGCGTCAGAGACAGTTCCTCCTCCGCGCCTGCATTTTGAGCCATTCCAGCCAGACAAACGAAAGCCAGCAAAACGGGTAGCAACATTTTTTTCATAGTGGATTCCTTCTTGGTTTTTTTATGAGGTGTACCGAAAACCTCTGGTAAAAAAACGATTTTCATTGAATCATAACAGTATCTGAGAAACATGTCAAGAGTATTTCGTGAAAATTCCTGAAAATCAGAATATTCAGCGACAGAAGAGCGTTTCTGACTAGATGTCCCCATTTCTTAAGTAGCGTCTACTTAAGAAATGGGCTTCCGACTCATGAGAATTTTTCCGGACTACATAAATTATTACGACTGGTGGTTTATTTTTCAATGATTAAAACATGAACTCCTGATTCATCAGCGAGCGAAACCAAGTGACTTGCCGTTTCGCCATCTGTCGGGTATGGGTTTTAATATCGGTCACGAGCGCGTCGAATGACGGTTTCTCTCCCCGTTCTTCCGCGTCGAGCCACGCTAACGTTTCCCGGTAACCGACCGCCATAGAGGCCGTCCGACTCAGTGTTGGGTACTTTTTTCGTAATCCTCGGACTTCCTCGAGGAACCCCAACTCGAACATTCGATCTACTCGCGCTTCAATTCGGTAATGAAGGTCCGGTCGCGGAATGTCGATAATCCGGATTCGGTCACGCAACTCGTCCGGCACTTCCGGCTGAAACTGTGTCTGGAACTCATGAATCGGTTTCCCCGTCAACTCATAAACTTCCAGCGCACGGATAATCCTCCGTGTGTCGTTCGGGTGTAACCGTCCCGCTGTTACCGGGTCAATTTCCATTAATTTCCGATGTAGAAACTCCATGTCTCCCATTTCTGCGGCTGACTGTCCCTCTTTCTGGAACTTCTCTCGTAACTGTGTGTCTCCCTCCGGTCCCTGGAACAGTCCGAAAATCAGCGACTTCATATATAATGGCGTACCACCGACGAAAAGCGGCTTTTTCCCACGTGCCAGACAGTCGCGTGCCACCGTTTCCGCATGACGCAGATACTCCGCGACGCTGAATTCCTCATCTGGATTCACTAGATCAATCAGATGATGGACTGCCAGCGCCTGTTCCTCCCGCGTCGGTTTCGCGCTTCCGATATCCATCTCTCGATAAATCGCAACGGAGTCCATGGACAGAATTTCCGCATTCTCTTTTTCTGCAAATTCCAGTGCCAACGCCGTCTTTCCACATGCCGTCGGCCCAGTCAGGAAATAACAATTTTCTGCAAAATAAGTCGTCATAATGATGAATGTCTTTCCTCTCTGACTTAAACCGAATCCGGTAACCATCTAAGCTAAATGGGGGATCATTAACATTTATGAAGCGGGGAAGTGTTCCTTTTACGGTGTTTCCCTACAGTATTTCTTAACATCTCTAGGAGGTCAGGAGGTGATTCCTTTCGTGAGCGTCATAAAGGCTGTTTCCAGATTGATTTCATCTTCATGTACCGACAGAAAACGGATTCCAGCTGACGCGAGAAGTGCGGGAATTTCCGCGTAATCCTCGATTCCTTCCCGTAGTTGAACCGAGAAATGTGTCTTATCCGTGACGGTTACATCTTCGGCAATTTCCATCTCGCGTACCAGTCGCACTGCGGACTCCGCCGGATTCTGTCTGAATTCCTCCATCGGCTGGTTTTCCGTGAGTGTCAGATGAATCCTTCCTGCACGTCGCACCTGTCGCAGAACTTCTTCCACGTCGGCGTTTACGAGTAGTTTCCCTCGCTCAATAATCCCGATTTTATTACACACATCTGCCAGTTCCGGTAAAATGTGACTGGAAACCATAATGGTCTTTCCCATCTTGCTCAGCTCTTTCAGGAGTGTCCGAATTTCGATTCTTGCCCGTGGGTCCAAGCCGCTGGCAGGTTCATCGAGTAATAGAACCTGAGGGTCATGAAGTAAAACCCGAGCCAGTCCCAGACGCTGTGTCATTCCACGCGAGAGACTCGTCACCAACGCATTCCGTTTATAGCCAAGGTCCACCAGTTCGAGCATTTCCTCACACCGTTTTCGGCGTTTTTCTCCCCGAATCCGATATGCAGCGGCGAAAAATTCCAGATATTCGATTACCTGCATATCCTCATATACTCCGAAAGAGTCCGGCATGTACCCAATAACCCGACGCAGTTCCGGTGCATGCGTGTAGATGGAATATCCACAGACGGACGCTTCCCCCCAACTCGGTTCAAGGAGCGTAGTGAGAATCTTCATCGTTGTCGTTTTTCCAGCTCCATTCGGACCGATAAACCCAAAAACGTCCCGCTCCCCAAGCGAAATTTCCAGAGAATCAATCGCCCGTAAATTCCCATAAACTTTCGTTAAATCGTGTGTCTGAATCATATTTTTCCTTTAATTATAATAATGCCTATAAACCCCGTCAATTACGAGTGAAACGAGCATGAAAGCCCGCATTCTATTTTCCCGTTTCCACAGGTAGGAACACTCTCAAAACACGTACATTTTTATCCTCTGAATTCTCGCACGGTATCACCTTCCCATCTTTAGGATTTAGAATGGTTAGCCTACCGAAAAGCCCATCTATCTCCGTATTTCCGGAAGCTCTAGCGTTTCCATCACTACCAGAATTCACCATTTCCGGCACGCCATAAAGTACTGCTGTACGGCAATTCAGGAGCGCAGAAACATCCAACTGTCGCTGATACTGTCCAGAAAGACCGGTATAAGTCCGTCCACCGCACTTCTCGAAGAACATCATCGTCCGCAGAATATACGTTAAATTGTGAGAGACCGGGTCATAAGGCCGATTTACGCGCCGTCGACTTACGCTCGATTTCAGGGACCTGTCCTCAATCATATCCGCATCCAGAAGCAGAGCGGACGCGCTGAAATATGATACCCCCTCATGAATCGTGAAGCATTCTCCCGGTTCGAGCCGTCCGATTTCATATGCCCACCCACCATACAGGAGTAAACACCCATCCAGTGCCACTGATAACGGATTCCGAATTTCCCCCAGTACGCGTGACTGATTATACTCTGAGAGTGTCCCAAAATCCATATTCTTTACCGATTCCTCCCACCGACACGCGCAGAAACTTCTTGTAGAGCGCGCCAAGAATGGTACATTCTCCAGCCGGCAGCCATTCAGAGTATACATTTCTGAAGCGCTTGAAACACCTGAAAGTTCAGGATTCCCTGAAAGTTCTAGACCTTTTAAATTCCCGGAATAACCTGAAACGGAATGGGTTCCTGTTCCCGTGAAATCTCCTCCTGTGAATGTCATCCGTGAATCCATTCCTCCAAGATATGCTCCCGGTAGGCCGAACCACGATACCCAGCCGTCTTTCGGAGGAGTGGCACAGCTCGCGTCGCTCTGGCTAGATTTCCCAACGGTCTCTTCTCTACCAGTTTCCGACGATACCGGACACGTCGTTTCCCACGCAATCGTCCAGGTTTCCGCATCGGGAGACCAGACATTCCCCCAGCAGGACTGGCGGAGGGTATTATTTTCCGGGAGGTAGTCGGTTACCTGAACCTGATTGACGCGTAATTCCCCGTCTGTCGCGAAAAGGAAAAGGAGAAAGACTGTCCCAGTTCCTACCGTTACGAGGAATAAGATCCATGAGGCGATTTCCCCACCGTGCGGAAGTTTCCGACACAGAAACCAGCATCCGGGGCCGATGATAGCAAGATACACGAAAAAGAACCCCGCCAGAAGTCCGAATGATACGGGACGCAGACCACTAAAGTCATCCAGCGCAGAGCGCAACTGTCCGGAGATGTCATCATACCCCCGTACCATTCCACGGACAGATTTCTCTTCATACTGTGCATACTGCACATTCTTCTCCGAGAATCCTAGAAGCATCGCCAGAAAATTTCCACGTCCTTCCCACTGTGAAATTGCGGGGTGTTCCAGATCGAATGTAACCCAGTGAACCTGTCCTAGCCCCATTCCACGCCGTAAAACGAGCGGTAAATCATACTGCTGCGCTCTCACCTGTACCGATGGTAAGAGTTCTGTAAATCTTGCGGTCCCAATCCGATATTTCTCTGATACCCCCAGTAATGTTACAGGAATCGGTGACTGTGCGAAAACCTCCATCGCGGCTGTCTCGCGCACAGGGATAACTTTCTCCAGCTTCCCCGGCAGTAACCATTCCCAGCGTGAGTCCGACGCCCATTTCTCTGCGTTCTTTCCGACACTCACTACGAGTGTCCCTCCACGCTCTGTCCACTGTTTAAGACGCTTTATTTCCTCCGTTCCCCAAGATTCCAGAACTGGCTCATTCTCCGTCGTGAGTACGAGCGTATCCACCAATTCCCACGCTGTCACCGATTCCGGTAAGTCACCTGCCGACTCAACTCTCACCACGGTCGGTTTCAGTTCACTCGCACACGCCATCTGCGCGATACTTGCCTCCACCCCCGCCTCCGTTGGCCCTACGACCAGAATCACCCCTTTTGTGTTTCGTAACGCTCCTTCCACAGACTGAACCGTTTCATAAATAAGGCTTTCCGTCTTCATTTTAGAATCCGCCTCAGCCTCCGTTACCATTTCAGAATCTGTTCTCGCCACCGTTACTACTCCCGTAACTGTTTTGGCTGTCGACTCTCTTTTATTTTCCGATGACTTATAGACTTTTATCCGATAATTTCCATGAGCGTTCCCGATTCTCCCGCAGAGCTCGACTGTCGTCGGTAATTCTGCATTTACCTCCTTCTTGACGGTCATCGGTATGCCGTCCGAGTCCGGAATCTCCAGTACGACACGTCCCCGAAATCTCTCCGATGTCGGTTTCTCCTCTGGCTTTTCACCCAGTTTCTCTCCCAGCTTTCCACTCGGTTTCTCTTCTGGATTTATAGCCGGATTTCTAGTCTCATTTTCATATCCGATTTTTACTTGAAACGGTATCCAGACGCCCGGTTTCCAGACACTCTGAATCCCATGTCCGACCTGAATCCGTTCTTCTGCTGATGCAGACATTATTCCTGGTAAAACCGCGAGACAGAATATAAAAACCTGACGGAGGGTAAATCGCATTCCTGATTTCCTTTATTACCTGAGTTTCTCTATTTTATTCCCATTTCTTATTATACCCGACTTACTGAAAATCGCAAGTGGGGGGGGAAGGGAAACGTACGGTTAAAGAAAATGGTTAAAAAGGTTAAATTGGTATGTCGTTTAACCGTTTAACCTTTTAACCATTTTTAATACACCTTTTCTGACTGCGTGATTAGGGTTTCTCTGAGTCTGGACAGATACAGACGTACTGACCGCAACCTGGACAGCCGTCACCGTATTTTGCGCGAACCGCTTCCGTTAGGTCAATTTCCTTCACATTCGCAATCGTTGTCAACCATGCTAATACGTCAGCGAACTCGAGAGCCAGTTCCTCTTTTGTTCCTTCTCTCAACGCGGATGCCAACTCGCCAACTTCCTCCATGAGCCACAGAAAAGTCGCTTCTGCTCCACGCGCTGCGTCCTTCTCATAATACATATCCCGTATTAACTCCTGAAAATCGTGAATGGAAATGACTTTTTTTTCTCCAACCATTGATTACCTCCTTATCATAACATTTTATGACATTAAAGTATTATAACTTCTATGAGTTCGAAACGGAGACAGAGAAAACACTTATAAGGTGAGGAAGCATTTTAAAATATTTATTTTCTCCACATTTATTACCATGTTTCTTGTCATGTCTCAGTGTGTTTCTCACATCATTTTTATATAATTATAAAGAAAAAAGGTGGTATGTCAACGTGTTTTAGAGAGAGGATTGAGGTTTTTTTAGAGAAATTTTGCGGGGAATGGGTTTTTTGTCGATTGGGAAAGATTTTCTAAAGAAGTTTTGAAGGAAAACCGAAATAAGAAACGTTGTATTGAGAGTGTGTTAAGTTGTATTGAATTTTCATTCAGCAGGGAGAAATACCATGCAGAGATGCCATTTCTGGGTGAATCACGTTATCGCCATTTTTTTCCCGGTTATCGCGATTTTAGGCGGTTATGGGCTCTGGATTTTCGTTTCAGCGTACACGGATACTGGAGCCACTCGCCCGGACAGTGAGTCGGTCCAGACTCCATTCTCTCCGGAAGACCCTTTCTATCAGTTGGCTCGGTTTTCGGAAGCGGATTTACAGGATGAAATTGCGACGTATGAATTCTCCCTTCCTACGGTTTCACCCCGTTTCGGTGCGTCCGTCTCCGTGAAAGTGGCCATGAGCGGAAATGCTGGAAACTCTGGAAGAGCAGGGAATTCTGGGAATGTTGAAGGAGTTGGAACTGGGAAAGATACGGTCTCCATACTGGACAGTGCCGCAGTCGCAGACGGAACGAATTCTGCATTGACTCCTCCTCCGACCATGAATGTAACGTCGTCGGACATTTGGCGGATTGAAACGGCTTACGCATCTCGCCAGAATCCATCTCCCTCTCAGGTGCGGAAACTTGCGTTTTACCGTTGGGTGAATGAAACGTGGATGAAACAGGACGCGGAAGCATTTTTCGGAAGCGTAATACCGGCTCAACCAATTATTTTTTACGTACATGGGAACAGGACGGAACTGAATACTGCGACGATGCAGGGATTAAAAGTGCTGAAGAATTACCCTGCTGAAATTGCACCTCGACTAGTTCTCTGGAGCTGGGATGCGGATCGGGTATCTCGCCGACCGAAAATAGAGTTCCCGACGAAAGCTCGATATGCGGACTATCAGGGATTCTATCTTGCGGAAATTCTCGGAACCTTGACGCCGGAAAATCATGTATTGCTGGCTGGTCACAGTTTCGGTGCACGAACGATTCTCAGTGCGTTACATCTGCTGGCGGGTGGAGCGTATGGTACTCGGACACTTGATTCCGCTTTCCCACAGGAATCTTTCTTGACGGAAGTGTCGTGGAAATCCCAACCTAATATGAAAAATAATGTGAAACACGGGATAAAAACCGGAACGGGAGTGAAAATGGAAGCTGTTTCCGGGATTTCTTCTGGAGCTGAAACGGAAGCTGTGACGTATACGTTACCGTCGATTGATGTTTTCCTTGTGGCTGCTGCAGTAGACTGTAACGTGATGAACTCCGGAGCACTCTACGACCGAGCATTGGAGCCCGTCTCTCACTTGACGCTGACGCGGAATGCTTCCGACCCAGCCCTGAAATTTTATCCCGTAATGTATGGTTCTCGGAATCGTGCACCGGATGCGTTGGGTTATGTGGGCCCCGTTATGAATCATGTAGAACCTGAACTGAAATCGAAAGTGCGCGTTATCCGCGTTGATTCACGTACCCATCAGTTTTTGGAATACATGGATATGCGTAGCGTTCAAAATGGTCTCCTATTTTAGAT
>JAUNAI010000120.1 GCA_030527705.1 Planctomycetia bacterium
ATCCGAACCGGAAACATTGAAAGAATTACAAAATAACGCGGAAGTAATTACTCTGACGAAAGAGGAGCTGGAAGAAATAGATAGATATATTGAGCGATATGGAATAGAGTTGGTTCCCCAATCAAGTATTAAAAAGGTGAAAATATGGGCGGAACATAAAGTCCTGAAAGATGCGGTGTTTCTCAAGGGAACGCCCGAAGCAGAGGAGGAATTAGAGCATTTCCTGGATTTAGAAGTACAGAAACAACGGAATTTGGAATTTACGCCAGAGCAAATCGAGGAACGAAAGAAAACGCTTGGCGATGCGGTTCCAGTACAGTTAGATCCATATATATCGATCGTTACAAAGCAATTATATTCTACGCTCAGGAAATGCGCAGAAGAAGGGAAAATGGTCTATATAGATGAACTAAAATGTCGGTATGACGGTTATAAACCGATTGACGTACGATTGCTTTTCTTTCCTGATGTGCGACGCTTGGACGAACGCGCTCAGGTTCTTGACAAATTTCAGGATGATTTTGTCCGAAGTCGGTTAGCAATTCTGGATTCGCTGGGGAATTTCTTTGTAATGAATGGAACGGAAAAGCCTTTAAAAGGACTTAAAAACCTGATTACGAAAGAAGATTGTTTAGAGGAAGAAGTTTCTCACATGTATGTAAATGAAAAACTGGCGCTTGAGCAGACCTGTGAAGAGGGTTATCCGCTGGAATATTCGAACGTCGCGCCGTATGTGATTAAATGGTGGATGAAACTCCGCGGAATCTCCGAAGAAGCGTACGCGCAGTGGCTTAAAGAGTACACAAAACTGAATTATCCGGAAGAAACGGAATAAAAAACGGTAAAATTTTCGGAAATTTTGACAAAATTGAGAGTTTGGGGAATTTTTGATTGACTTTTTTCACTTTCGGATTACACTAAAGTAAAATATGAATGATAGTATGTACTTTTACGCAATCCTATAAGGTGAAAAAATGAAAACCTCACGGTTTACCCTTTCCGGAAGCATCTTCATGGCGCTTATGATGGCGGCGTTTCAGGCTCCGACATACGCGGAAATCACGGACCACACCGGTGGTGCCCTAAATGGGTATCAGATGGTGTATGAACTGAATATGCCGACCGACGCGAATTATGATGGAACCGCCACGCCGAACTATACGGTAGACAATTCCAAAACGGTTAATGGTTTAATTGAGAATGTCGGTTATTATCTCGTGCTCGATAATAACTGGGCGTTTGTGTCGATGGACACATTTACAGGTGACCTCACCAAAATCGGCGTCCCGACGAAATCCAGCGGCGCGGTTTTCCAGCAGAAAGTGGGGAATCTGTATTATAAATCGAACGTCGCTTCTCTGAATGCTACCGACGGCGTGCATGTTGCGCAGGGAAATATCGAGTTCTGGGGCACAAACTATCAGCAGGGAAATACGATAAATATTCCAAATGCCGACGCTGGAAAGTTCGACTGGGGTGATAATCGTGATACGGGTGGGAATTATGGTTCCATGCAGATTCACGACCATCAAAACAGTACGCCGGTAATTTGTTATAATCGATGGGGACAGAGTGGTGCAAATGACGCTGTCGGTATTGGTATGAATTCAAGTGGCGAACCGGACTGGACGCATACTTCGACGGCAGGAAATTACACCAACCGTCAGCTCGGCGTGTATGTGAAGACGCTCAATTTCGACGCGGTGACGGACACCGCCCAGCGTGAAATTATTGCTGGCGAAACACAGAATATGGGTATCGTACACAAGTACGCTATTACCTCTGACGGTACCAGCTCCACGACATCGCATACGATTGATAATTCATCTAGTCGGGGTTCCTTATATGGAATGCCACTTGCGCGACAAGCGTATTATTATGAATTAACTGATAAAAACGGAAATAAAACTTACGCTTATACCTCTTTTGACGCGCTGACAAATAAACAGGAACAGCTCGGTCTGCCGACAGGAAACATTCTTTTCCAGGAAACGGTCAACAATATGACGGTGCAGTCGAATGTTCAGGGTGTTGTGAATGGTACGGGAATTACGACCGGTAACGTCGAAATTTGGGGTGGTAACTATTTCAATTCAAATGGTAACAATATTCCCGGCGCGTCAGGTAATATATACGATTTTGGCGATACTATGACTGGTGGCGATTACGGTTCTTTCCAAGTTCATAATTACGGCGCACAACAAACCGTTTTTGCTCTGAATCAGTTCGCGACGAATAACCCTTGCGTCGGCATCGGAAATAACCCGAATGCGAGTACGTCTACCAGTGGAAATCCACCACAGAAAGACTGGACTTTCACGAATAATATGAACAGTACCTACTCCGAGGTGAATCTTTACGTCATGGCAGAAGCCGCGATTGCTCCGGGAATGGCGAATGTCGCGAATGGGAAAGATTTTTCCATCGTTCAGGGTGGTCGACTCACGACGCAGATGAATAATAACTGGCATAACGATGGTTTCAAGTATGACATCGTGGATAATCTGGCGACTATGCAGTCGAATAATGTCATGTTTGACCGCGTCGGCTATTATATTGAATATTCGCAGGACGGTGGCGACCTCCAGTATGCGTTTGTTTCGATGGATGCGTTCACGGACGATATTTCGAAAATCGGTGTTCCGACGGCGAATACGGGAATTGCGTATCAGCAAGTTGTGAAAAATTTGGAAGTGACGACGAACTTGAATCCCGCGAATGGAACCCTCACGTCAGGTAGCTTCTCGCAGGGATTTCTGGAATTTTGGCCGTCCGACTATGGAACTGGAAAAAGTAATATTATTAATAACGGTAGTGGATCACAATACGATATTAACGACAATGACTGGAATACGGGGGCGGGGCACGGTTCCATGCAGGTTCATAACCTTGATACAGGGGAAACCGTCTTCGCAATCAATCATTTTAATGGTGGAAAACAGTATGGTATCGGCACGAATACCTCCGGTAATGGGTCTCCCGACTGGACGTTTAATGAGACGAAAACGGGTTACAAAATCGCGAACATTTACACGATGGTTCGTGAATCGGATGCAATCCTGAGCACCATTGATGCGAAATCCGGTATCGATTTCTATCAGCGTCATGATAATCAAGCGACGGTTGACATCGCCGGTACCCTAAAACTTGCGAGTGGTGTAACCGCTGCGAAAGTTCAGGCTTATGATGGAACGAACAGGGTGGATATGACACTGAACGCGGATGGTAGCTATTCCGGCGCAGTCACGCTTGAAGGCGGTTGGCATAATGTCAACGTTCGCGCTATCGACGGAAATGGATCCATTCTGACAAGTACGGTTACGCAGAAAATCGGCGTCGGCGACATTTTCATTACCGCTGGGCAGTCGAACTCCACGAACTGTGGTGACTCTCCGCAATCATCGACGAGTGGTAACGTCGTTGCATTGAATCATGTTACCGGTGAATGGAGTATCGCGAATGACCCGCAGCCAATTACGATTAACGGAGCTGGCGATGGTTCTACTCGTGGTTCTTCCTGGGCACCTTTCGGTGATGCCATGTCTGAAATGAGTGGCGTTCCGGTCGGTATCGTTTCGGTCGGCTGGTCTGGCTCGAATATCGGACAGTGGAATCCAGATAACGTTGACACCTCCCAGGCTGGGTGGGACACCATCGCTTATACCGCTGGTAATAATACCCTTTTTGGACGTATGGCGTTTGCAATTGAGGAGCTGGACGGCGACTTCGCGGGTATTCTCTGGCACCAAGGTGAATCGAACGCTGGTAGCTCGGAAGAATATTATGAAGGCGCACTGAACGACCTGATTGCTGCTTCTCGTGAAATCGCAGGCTGGGAAGTTCCATGGGGAGTCGCGCTCGTGTCGTGGCGCCCGAATGGTGGAAGTCGTGAAGACGGATTTATCGATGAAAACGTCCGTAACGCACAACAAAGCGTAATTGACGGAGATAATTCCGTTTTTATCGGTCCTGACTCCGATGCGCTTCTTGGACTTTTCCGTGGCGAAAATGGGAACTCTATTCACTTCAGTGCGCTCGGTCTGAATGAGTTGGGTTATCTCTGGGCGGCAACTGCCGGAAAAGAGATTTTGGGACTCCCGGAACCGTCGACCTGGGCGCTGATGATTCTCGGCGTTGCGTTCCTCGGTGGCACACGCTGGATGAGCCGTCTGAATAAGAAATCCGTCGCGTAATACTTATTATCTGGCATGAAAAAAGCCTTCCTCTTTTGGGAAGGCTTTTTTATTCTATATTGATTCCACTTGAAAATTCAGGAAAAGGCGGGCCTTTCGATAGTCATTTCAGCAATGCGAAATGACAGTAAAGTGAAATTTTATAGTGCGTCGGATATAGAATTTCATAATTCTAAAAAATCCACGATTTTTGAAGTATGCTATTCTGTTATTTCATTATTTCGGGAGGCAGATTCCACAGTTACCCTGTGCGCGGTCGAGAACCTCAGCAGCTTTCGCACGGGCACGAGCGGCACCAGCAGCAAGTACGTCGCGGACGTAATCCGTATCAGTAATATACTGCGCATACCGTTCCCGAATCGGAGCGAAATACTCTTCACTCAGGCGGGCAAGTTCTTTTTTAACCTGACCGTAGCCGAAACCACCGCGACGGTAAAGCGCTTCCATTTCCTGACGTTCCTCTTCCGAAGCGAATAATTTATACAGAAGGTACAGATTATCCGTTTCCGGGGCTTTCGGGTCTTCCATCGGACGGCAGTCCGTCTCAATACGCATGATTTTCTTCTTCTGCGCCTTCACGTCCTCGATAACTTCGAGGGTGTTATTATAACTTTTCGACATTTTCTCACCGTCCGTTCCGGGAACTTTACCAGTCGCGCGGACGACGTAGGCTTTCGGAAGGACGAACGTCTCGCCGAAATGATAATTGAACGTCTGCGCCAGATCACGCGTCACTTCCAGATGCTGCTGCTGGTCCTCCCCGACCGGAACACAGTCGGAGTCATATGCGAGAATATCCGCCGCCATGAGAACCGGATAAGTGAAAAGACCAGCGTCAGCCGTGAGACCTTTCGCAAGTTTCTCTTTATAAGCGTGACACCGTTCCAGAAGTCCCATCGGACAGCACGTCAGCAGAAGCCACGTTAACTGTGTCACTTCCGGCACGTCAGACTGCACAAAAAGCGTCGATTTTTCCGGGTCCAGCCCAATCGCGAGAAAGTAAGCCGCCATGTTAAAAGTCTGTTGCGCAAGACGCTCACGGTCACGGACAGTTGTCAACGCGTGCAGGTTGGCTATGAAATAGAAAGCGTCTTCTTTCTTTCCCTGTAACGTAACGTACTGTAGATTCGCGCCGAAATAATTCCCCCAGTGCGGATTTCCAGTCGGCTGGATTCCAGACAAAATTCTCATATTTTTTCCCTTTATTATATAAGGAACACGGATATAAAATCATTTCTGGTTCCTATTATACCCGATTTTAGAATCTTGTAAAGGACGGGGGGCGAGAGGCCCCCAGAAACCGTTTTAGCGTAGAGAAACAGGATTTATACCCACGAATTTATCTGATTCTTCTGAAATTTCGCTGAACCCCTGATTCTTGCAGAATTCAGGATTCTTCTGATATTCTACAAGAATTCTTCAGGAATTCGTTTTTGTTCCTGTTTATGGAACTTTTTTCACTTAGGAGTAATACTCACTCAATCTGAAATATGATACATATGATTTCTCTGGAAATATTTCGACTCGTCGAAAACCTCGACTCCCACAGCCCCAACCGAGATATTTCCGGCCGGACTAGAAACCTCGACATTATAAAAACCGAGCGGAATCGCCTGATAATTTCCCTTATTCGGTGCTCTGAGCTGACAGGTTCCGTTGATAAACGTTCCTTCTGCGATCGGGTAAGTCTCTCCCAGAAACGCCTCCGGCACAAGTCGCATAGTCCCTTCCTTCACCGTTTTTCCCTTAATTTTACACACGAACGCAGGGGCCGTCAGCGTAATTCCAGAATTCTGCCACGCTTCCAGTCGGCTCTGAATCTCTGCCGCAGACAACGCACGGTCTTTATCCGTGTCCATTTCCTTCAGCGAAAACGCAAGCGCCGGCGTCTTGTCCAACTCGTCACCGCTGATTTTTCCATCTCCATTCGCGTCGTAAAGCTCCAACGCTTTTTTCGCCATGACTTCCGGCTCAATTTCCGGAGCAGTCGGAGCAGGTCGCCCACACCCCGACAATTCGGCAAAAAATATTCCAGAAATGATACAACTTAAAATGAAACTTGACTTTTTCATTTCCGTTTTCCTTTATTCCCTGTTCGTTATTTTAATACTCATCATCCGGCGGTACGTCTTCCCCATTTCGGGTTCCGAGAACGCGGTATGTGTAGAAGTTAATATCGTTGGCGACGAATTTCACACCTCCGTCTCCCATCGCGAACATGGCACCGTCCGTGTGTTCACTTCCAACCATCTGTTCATTAAACGGAGCGCCGCCGAGGTCTGATTCCGGTGCTTCATTCAGTTTCAACTGAAGTTGCCGCCCATCATATAACCCTTTTCCATGGATATTAGCCCCCAGAAGCCAGTTTCGCGCCAGACAAGTACCATTCGAGACACCAGCAGCCTCCCAGCGGTAACCTTTCAGGTTAATTGCCGCACTTGGTGAGGTTTCTAGAAGCATGAAAGTATTGCTTAAACCGTCCTTAACCTGCTTCAATTTCACAGAGCCACCCCAGAAGAACATTCCGTTGCGAGCGATGGAGCCTTCATCACACTGCTCCACGTCCGTCGTGACAGGGTATTTATTCTTGTCGCCAGAAGGTTTATTACTGGCATCACTCGATTTCCATTTCACGCCTGCACAACCAGCATAAGTGGCAACCGCACCGTAAAAGTTACCGGAAATCTTTCCAACTTTTTCCTGCGAATAATCGGGACAAATATATGCAGAGATGATGGTATCCATCAGGAGTTTTCCTGCCGCAGTATTCTTTTTACTTCCCTGTTGATATTCACGCGCCGCATAATCGAAATCGATCTGCTGGTATAATGCCATCTGGTCGATATAGGGTAAGATATTCGCAAAAAGTCCATAACTTCCCTGACCACGCAGAGAACCTTTTCCAGTTCGGTCAGGGTTTCCAGAAGGCGCACCATAATAATCCGTACCGTCCACCCCCGGCGGTAGTTCCTGATGCGCTGCCTCGTGATTATGACAGGCCAATGCAATCTGTTTTATCTGATTCTGGCACTGCATACGACGCGCCGCCCCACGCGCTTGCTGTACTGCCGGCAATAAAAGTCCGACTAACATACCAATAATCGCAATAACAACCAGTAATTCGACGAGCGTAAATCCTTTTTTCATGATTTTTCTCCCTGAGTTTCACACCTTACGAAAATTTCACATCATCACGTTTTTCGATTTTTATGACGCGCGACATAACCGATTCCCAACATTCCAGACACGAGCAACACCCAAGTTGCAGGTTCCGGAACACCAGTCATTTCTGGATTCGTCGCCATCATGAGGGAAAGGGCATTTCCGGTCGCTTGAACGGAATATTTATCGGTCATTACCCCCGTCATAATCACTTTTTCCAAATCAAAACCGTCGAGTGTTCCTGAGGCGATCAAGAATTCCGTCCCAACGTCCACAAGCGTTTCATCAAGGAAATTCAGCGTTAATGTGTAACCATCAAGTAAATCGACATCTCCCGTTACATCAATCAGGTCCATCTCGCCGTCTTTCACGTCCACGACGAGATTTCCCGCGATGTCCAAATCACCGAGAATCGACAGTTTTCCGACCACATCCGTTGCGTCACCGGCGGAAAGTGTCGCACCCTGCGCAAGTCGAGTATTTCCGATTGTGTGCGCGCCAATCATGTTCGTGACGCCAACATTTAACGCAAGCTCCGAAATATTCGCCGTCGTCGCCTGCATATTCAGTGTTCCCGCTCCAATTTTCACGAGTTTATTCGCGGCCGCGGTCGCATTTTTGCCGGTCAGTTTACTATTTTTCCACGTCAGCGTCTGGTCTTTTGCCGTATCGACGGTGAGGGTACCACCAAGCTGAATGTCATAATTGCCGTACGCGTTGAGGATGTTGACGTTTCCATTCACGGAATCCATCAGGTCAAGCGTCGCACCGTCCGCGAAACGGATAACGCATGAAGTATTGTCCGTGTGCCCTTTCGTAATGCCGTCCGTGCCGAGCGTCAGCGACTTGCCAATCTGGAAATCGTTCACACGGAAAAACTGAATCGAGCCGATGAGTTCATCAACGATAAGGTCCGACGAGTTATTCATCAGGAGTTTTCCAACTTCAATTTTCTCTGCCGTCATCTTCCCCCCGGGACGCGCACCGGTTGCGAACGTCAGCGTTTTCCCTGCGCCGGAGATTGAATTTACCGTTAAAAGCGCTTTTTTCTCGTCTGCGTCACCCGTTGCATTCAGTTTAATACTCGCGTCGTCCGTGAGAATCACTTCCGCGTTCAGGACGGAAGTTGTATTCTCTTTCACAAGAATCTGCGCGTCTTTCGCCAGTGTAATCGTTCCGGCGGTTGCCGCGTCGGTGTTTCCAGTAGTTACCGTATCGAGCGTGAGGACTTTTCCTTCCGCTACATTAATGTCTCCAGAAAGCGTATTCACCGTGCCCGCAATGGTGGAATTACCAGTGAGCGTCATCGTCGCGCCGGAATCGAGGTTCAGGGTACTTGCACTCGCCTTCATCAGCGCGCCGGTCATCGCAGCGTCTTTTTCGAAAGTGACACTTCCGCTGGTCAGCGTCAGTGTACCGTTCATCGTCGAGCCACCGTGAAAGAGGGTTTTCACTATTTTATGCTCCACATCCGCGTTAATTGTCACGTCGTAAAGTCCGAAAGGTCGAGCGATGTTATCACCATCATTATTCGTAATCGTGAGTTTCGTCCCCGCCGTACTCGTCAACACACCTTGTCTCCAGGCGAGGTCGGTTGTGCTTAGGTTAAATGTCGCATTCCCGGCAAGATAGAAATTGGAATGTAGCGTATTAAAACCACCACCCTGAGAGACGAAGGATGAACCCGCGTTCAGCGTAATGGTACCAAGTTCCGTCCGCGCTTCATCTTTATAAATATATAACCCTTCAGAATCCGCCCACATACGGAGAATACCACCATTCTGCACCTCAATTCCATTTTTGAACGTGTGTTTCTGAGCGTGTTTAGTCTTGCCGTCGTCACCCGTACCGCAGAAGGTGAAGTTACCAGTTCCGATAATCAGTTTGTCGAGATTAAAACTCGATTTATAACCCGCGTGCGTTTCGCTTCCGTTAAGACTGTACGTCGTCAGCGTTCCACCGGTTACCTTACCCTGATAACGGAGACGTTTACCACTATCTCCCGCTACGAGGGAACTCGCGCTTCCGTCTACTACGACATTCGCCATGATACCGTTCGCCTGTTTCATCGTGCTAGTATCGACATTCGAGAAAATTGCGCCACGGTTGTACGTGGTATTGTACATTCCGTTTCCCGTCCCGCTGATAGTAAGCGTCTGATCTGCGGCACCGACATTTTTTTGATCAAGTTGGAGCGTTCCGCCACTCTCGACCGTCACGGGCCACGCGGAAATCTCGCTACTGTTAGTCGTTCCGGAAGAAATAGTGTCCGCGGTTGCCGACTGTCCCAGCAACACGCAAGCAGTCACACCAGCAACCGCCAGAAAACGTACTGTTTCCTGCCACGAAAACGCCAAAGCGTTTTTAGTTAATCCACACAATCCCCCCCACCCACAAAAACGGAGAATCTTAACACAGGCGAACGATTTCTGATTCATTCTGGACATTTTCCACTTCCTTTTTATGATGCAGACATACAACTTCATTTATATGATATAATTTTAATTCAGGAATGAGAAATGTCAAGTAAAATTCTAGAAAATTTTTCAAAAAATGGGCAAAATTTCACGAATATATCAAATAAGGAAACTTCTCTACAATTTCTGTTTTACTTCACCGGCATGGTAAAATGAGACAGGTTTATATTATTTCATTTCATTTCTGTTCAATTTCGGAAAATCCCAGAGGAATTCCATGAAAACTTCCGACATCCAAATCGCGTTTTTCGACACGAAATCGTATGATAAGGCATTTTTCGACGCAGTAAATCACCAGTCGCAGTTCGGTTTCGACCTCGTTTACTACACTAGCCGACTGAATGAACGTTCCATCCGCATGATTGAGGGAGCGCACGCTGTCTGTGTTTTCGTAAATGATGAACTGGATACGTCACTTCTCGCACGACTGGCGAAAATGCAGATTCCGCTTGTCGCGCTCCGGTGCGCAGGTTTTAATAATGTGGACATTACCGCAGCCGCCCATCACGGAATTACCGTTGTCCGTGTCCCAGAATATTCACCGTGGGCAATTGCGGAATATACGCTCGGACTTCTGCTCACCATGAATCGCCACATCCACCGTGCGTTTAACCGGGTACGTGAGAATAATTTCTCTCTCGACGGCCTTCTCGGTTTCGATCTGCACGGAAAAACGGTCGGAATCATCGGCACAGGGAAAATCGGACGGTGTTTCGCGCGGATTTTACAGGGTTTCGGAGTTCAGATTCTTGCATATGACCCATTTCCGAATAACACAGCAGCGCAGGAATTAAAGATGAATTATGTTCCGCTCGACCGACTTCTGGCAGAAAGTGACATCATTTCACTTCACTGTCCACTCACGCCGCTGAATAAATATATGATACGCGCAGAAACTCTCGGAAAAATGAAAGATGGTGTCGTCATTCTAAACACGAGTCGTGGAAAACTGATTGACACAGAAGACCTGATTGAGGCGTTAAAGTCCCGGAAAGTCAGTCACGCAGGCCTCGACGTGTATGAAGAAGAAACGGATTATTTTTATGAAGACCGATCGAATCACGGAATCGAGGATGATAATCTTGCGCGCCTGATGACATTTCCGAACGTGATTGTATCCTCCCATCAAGCGTTTTTTACTCGGGAAGCGCTCCGGAATATCGCGGAAACAACGCTTGAAAATATCCTTGCCGCCATGCCCTACATGGACGAGGATATGCGCCAGCTTGCCGCCGCAGCGGTGAACAAGCTGCAAGCCATGACGGACAGCGAGTTTTCCGAAAGGGAGTTTATCTTGACCGACGAGGAATAGCCCATAGAGAACAGGGGCGCGGTTGC
>JAUNAI010000121.1 GCA_030527705.1 Planctomycetia bacterium
ATGTTGAGAACGCGGAAGAACGGCTGAACGCGATTCTGGAGACTCTCGGAAATCTACGGAATGAAGAAAATAATGAGGAAATTACCACATTAGAACGGGAACGGATTCCAGAAGTGGAGGCGCTTTTTTCCGTGTCTCCCCAGCCACTGGCGCTTGCGTTTATGGAAGAACGGCCCCAGACGGCAGCGATGCTTCTTGCGGAATTTCCACGTGGTCAGCGACATGAAATTCTGGCGTTTATTCCGACGAATTCCCGCCTGATGATTGAGTCGCGTCTGACGACTTGTGGCACACCGGATACGGATATTTTACGGGAAGCGGCGCTCGCGATTCAGGAACATTTAGAAGATTTTAATCTGGAAAATATGGCGAGTAGAGTAGGGGACGGAACTGGGAATACCTTGGAAGAGGGAGAACGGGAAATCGTCTCGCTGAAGCCGAGAACGGTGATGTCACCGATTCGCCCACTGGCGGAGGTGTTACGCCATGAAAACAGAGAAAAAACAGAAAATATGACGGAATCGGGGACGGATTCCTGTGTCAGAACGGTTATGAGAATGGGGGCGGAATCAGATACGAAAACGGATGTGAGAACCCGTACGGAAGCTGTAATGGGTTCAGAAACGGACAAGGAAACACTATTTTTTCGTTTTGAAGACCTGAAACGACTGTCGGAGGAAGATTTACGTTCATTCTTGATGGTCTGCCCACAGTCGGACGCGCTGCTGGCGTTTCTGGGAGCGGAAACGACACTGGTAGAACGTGTGTTGCGGATTCTGCCGAAATCGGAAGCAGCACAAGTACGGCAGCAGCTAAAAAATCCTGGCCGAATCCGGTTGCTCGACGTCGAACATGCGCGTTTACGACTTCTGCGACTCGCACAGAATTTAGCGAAACAGGGAAAATTACCTACGCTTGAGTTAGTGGAAGTGTAAAAGAGGGTAATCCGCATTTCTTTAAATGCTCGCTGATTGACTGGGCGTTTTATAATTCCTGCGGAATGTAAATTAATCAGTATTTACCTAAAATAAAAAAGAATATGAGAAGTGAGTAAATTATGAGCCAAAATAAAAGAACTCTCATCATTATCGGTAGCGGACCTGCTGGGTGGACTGCTGCGATTTACGCAGCGCGCGCGAATCTGAATCCGCTGGTTTTTGAAGGGGCCGTCACTGCGGAGAATCAGGCGAAAAATACCCTGCCGCTCGGCCAGTTGGCCATGACTTCAGAAGTGGAAAATTTCCCAGGTTTCCCGGTGGGCGACTTAACGGAATATCTCCGTACGGCACTCGACCCAGATCGGTTGGAGTATCTGCCACCTCACGGAAAACACGGAATTACCGGCCCAGAACTGATGGAACTATTACGTCAGCAGGCGATCAATTTCGGAACGGAGATTATTACGGAAGATGTTGTGAAAATTGACCTTTCCGCACGTCCTGACGGTCCGTTTCGGTTACTTTCATCAGACGGAGAGGAATATGAATCCGACGCAATCATCGTAGCGACCGGTGCGGGTGCGAACTGGTTGGGATTACCGTCTGAGGAACGTTTTAAGAATTTCGGCGTGAGTGGCTGTGCAGTCTGTGACGGTGCGTTGCCCCGGTTCCGGAGGCAGCCTGTTGCGGTCGTTGGCGGTGGAGATTCTGCGCTGGAAGATGCTAATTATCTAAGTAAATTCGCGTCGAAAGTCTACCTGATTCACCGTCGTGATGAGTTCCGCGCGTCGCATTTTATGGTGGAACGGACACTTGCGAATCCGAAAATTGAGCCGATTTACTCTCATGTCGTTGAGGAAGTTCTCGGTGACGTGAAAGGTGGCGTGACGGGGCTGAAACTACGTAGCACGAAAAATATGGACGCGGATACTCAGGAGATCGCGGTTTCTGGGCTTTTCGTGCTGATTGGACACACGCCGAATACCGCGTTTTTGGAAGGTGTTGTGGAACTGACGGAGAAAAAATATGTCCGTTGGACGCAGCCGGGACGTACTTTCACGAGCGTGCCAGGCATTTTTGCGGCGGGTGACTGCGCGGACTCCGTGTATCGGCAGGCGAATACTGCTGCGGCGACTGGGTGTATGGCGGCTCTGGATGCGGGACACTGGCTCGCGGAACAGTAAAATTGCGGTGGGTTAAGTGACTTGCGGTCGTGAAATGGATTCATAAAATGAGAAATGGGAGTTTTCCGAAATTTTTCGTTGTGCTCTGCCTGTGTGGCGGAGCGTTTTCGACATGCGGTGACTTGCCCAATCTTCCGTTTTTATCCCAAAAACCCTGATAATCGGAAATAGTTTGGAAATTTTTTGAGAAAATTGTAAAAATTCAGGAAATCTCTATTCTGGTTTTTTCTCGAAATGGGTAAAATGTAGTTAGCTTCATTTAATTGGAGATTTACACTCGACGCATTTTAAAATTCCGCTTCGTGGTAGTGTCATAGAGGGGTCACGGTCGTGATGTAGTGATGACGAGGTCGTTATTCCGTCGTGATTCAGTGGTGATTCAGTGGTGATTCCATTTCCGATTTCGTCATATATGAAAAAATGACGTGAATCAGAAAGCGTCGTACACGGGGTTTTAAGATGGAACCAGTTTAGATTAAATATAAAAAAGGATAAAATATGAAACCGCCTGTTATCGGTAATAAAATCTATTTTCTTCTGAGCCTGTTGGCTCTGATATTGTGGACGGCTTCCGTTTCCGGGCAGGATAATGCGTCCTCCGACGATAAAATGTTGATTACTGCGGACCTCCTCTTCCCGAAAACGACCTGTGCGTACGTTTCAGTTCGGGATATTGCCGTGTTGCGTGAATCGTGGCAGAAGACGGCGTTTGGTGAGTTGCGGAATTTGCCGGAGATGGAAAAGTTCTTCCAGAGCATGCAGGAACAGCTTTCCGAAAATCTGGATACGTTCCAGAACCGATTTGGGGTGACGCTGAATGATATAGGAAAGATTGCAGATACCGAAATTGCGGCCGCGTTGATTCAGTTGGACGCGAAACGTTATGGTGTGGCGGTTCTTATTAATGTCGGGGATAAGCAGTACGAGACGCAGTCCGTTCTGTCGAAAATGGCGACGCGTATTAAAGAAAATGGTGGAACGCATCAGAAACAGCAGATTGAAGATGCGGAAATCCATATTATGAATATGTTAGATCCGGAGACGAAAACGTTCCAGAAGACGTATTATGTGTTGAAGGGTGAATTGCTCATTGCGTCGGATAAGCCGGAAGTGATTAAGGATGTGTTGACGCGATTGACGATTATGGAAAAGAATCCGGATGTGTTGCCGGAATCATTCTCGAATGTGGACGCGTATCTGGAGATTCTGAATCGGACGATTGTGGATGAAACGTTACCGGACGTGATTTGGTACGTGGATCCGATTCGTTATTTGCAGGTTCGGCGTCTTATGGAAATTGAGAAAGATCCAGAATTCGCGACGAAAAAAGATACGGCACTTCTGCTCTCCAACGCGGGTTTTGACGGAATCGAGGGTGTCGGTGGCGTGGTAACATTCAATCATCAGGGTTATGACTGCACGCACCGGATTTTTGTGAGTATTCCGAATGAGGCGAAAGACTCGCTGAAGATGCTGTCGTTCGATACGAAAGCGGATAAAGAGATTCCGGACTGGATTTCCTCGAAAGTTGGGGCAGTACACGTTGTGAATCTGACGGTTTTAGATATGTTTGATAATCTGGGTCCGCTCGTGAATCAGTTTTTTGGTGAAGGAAGTGATACGGTATGGGATGATGTTCTGGACGGTTTCGAGAATGACCCGTACGGTCCGCAGCTGAATTTACGGAAGGAAATCTTCTCCTTGTTGGAAAATAAGATTATTTTCATGGTGCAGAACTTCGCGCCGAAAGAGATTGATGGTGAGAGAAACCTGATTGTGATTCCGGTGAAAGACGAGAAACGTCTGCGTGAGAATCTGGGAACGTTGCTGAATGAGGAACCGTCTTTCGAGGTTCTGAATAGCGGTGATGATGTTGCGTGGAAATTCTTGGAAGAAGACCATGAAGAAGGTTCGGCCGGTTCTGAAGTGAAAGGCCGTCGTTTCCCGGAATTGACGTTGTCGGTCTGGAATGGTTATTTCTTGATTGCGTCGCAGCCGGATTATATCGATTATATTAAGGAACAGAAGAATGTGGAGCCGCTTTCTGAAACACCGCTGTATAAATTGCTTCAGAAAGAGGTTGGTGCTCTGGAAAGTAAGTTGCCGCATGTGTCGTTCCATTTCGTGAATACGGAAATTCATCGTGAACATACCTATGAAATGACGAAAGCGGGAATGCTCGCGGAAAGTGCGGCGACGTACTCCGCGACACTCGGAGACGCTATTCGGAAGAGCGCGACGGCGAATAATACACGAGAACCGCTCGATGCTTCTGAATTGCCGGAATTCGACACGGTACGTGGATATTTCCTGCCGGAAGGTGGGTGTATTTCGCCGGTTCAGGGTGGTTTCTACTATCAGGGATTTACCATGTCACGTGATAAAATGGGTGACTCGGCTCCGGCTGTCGTGAAACCGAAAGTGAAGGCGAAGAAAAGTACGAAATAAAAAGTGAATTATATGATACCCGATACATTATAAAATTCTATTTTTCCCGCAGTTTTGAGTTGCGGAAATCATAACACTTCCCTGAATTTTAAAGTGTGATTGGTATAACATATAGCTGTTACAGCTCTCTGAAGTTCGGGGAGCTGTTTTTTTATGGATTCATGAAGAATGGGGAATGAAGGATTCATGAAGAATGGAGAAATTTTGATGAAAAACGGGGAAATTTTGGTTTTTTTGAAAAATATCGGTTGAAATTTTCAGTCATTTAGGGTAAAATAATGACAGTATTAGGTGATGTTTCCTTTTTTGTTGCTGATTCCTGCCGAAAATGATTGAACATATACAGTCCGCGCCACCAATTTGGAAGTATCCGTCGTTTCAGCCATCACAGAAAGTTGCGATTTTCGTGCCGTGTTATATGGACCAATTTTATCCACATGCTGCGCAGTCGATGGTCGAGATTCTTGAGCGTCTGGGGATTTTTCCCGATTTTCCGCCGGAACAGACGTGTTGCGGTCAGCCTGCTTTTAACTCAGGTTACTGGGATGAAGCACGTCGCGTTGTGCGTGTTTTTGCGCACACGTTCGAGAATTATGACTGGATTATCTGTCCTTCCGGCTCCTGTACGGCCATGTGTCGCGTCTTTTTTTCGCTCCTATTTCCCGATAATTCCGCAATTACGGATGTTGGGAAACGTGTCGTCGAGTTTACGGAATTTCTTGTGAATGTTCTCGGAGTGACGGACCTCGGTGCTCGGTTTCCGCGAAAAGTCACGCTCCATATCGGTTGCCACGGTCGGCGTGAGTTGGGAATTGTGGACCAGCCGGTGAAACTACTTCAGAATGTCTGCGACTTGGAATACTGTCCACTTCCGGAAATGGAGGATTGTTGCGGTTTCGGCGGGACGTTTAGCGTAAAATTCCCGAATATCTCACTCGATATGGGACGGCGAAAGTGTGAAAATATCGCAGCATCTGGCGCGGAGGTGATTGCGTCAATTGATTCAAGTTGCCTCATGCATATCGGTGGAATTTTACAGTTGGATGCGCAGAAAAAACGGATTCGGCCATTACACATCGCGGAAATTTTGAACTGTCGGTGAGTCTGTCTGATGGAATGATTTTTTTATATGATACCCTATAAAATTCCGCTTTTCTGTTGTTTCGTTTTCAGTATTTTCGTTATTTTATCTCCGCATTTTCGTTGTTTCATCTTTCGTATTTTCGTTGTTTGGTGTTGATGAAATGATGACGGGTAGGAGGGCTTTTTTCCTGAATTTTCAAGTAGAATCCGTATCGTATATATTCTGGTAATTTCGGTTTAGTGATTGCCTCCCTCTAGAATGATTGTCTCTTTCTAAAATTTGAGACAGAGGGAGGTTTATGAGATTGCATAATCGGCATATTTTTTATATTTTCTCTAGATTTTCTTATATTTTTATAACTATTACATATTGACAAAGTTTGAGAATATTGTATAATTGGATTTCATATTATTCTTGTAAATTACAATCAGGAGAATTCATATGGCTCGCAAGTCCTTTTTTTTCATCATGACAGCCGCGGTGGCGGTATTATGTCTGATTACGACTGCCTGCAAGAAACAGGAAGCCGCGCAACAAGACCAGGCGAAAGCAATGCCGCCGGCGTTGGTGACGGCTGAAAAAGCGGAAGCAGATTTTCCGGAAGTCACGAAGAAATACGTCGGCGTTTTCGAGGCGATTGACAGTGTGGACGTCGTTGCACGAGTTGCCGGTCGAATTATAGAAGTGAATGTTCAGGAAGGTCTTAACGTCGAAGCTGGCAAACAGTTATTTAAAATCGAAGATGTCATTTATAAAGCGAATGTCAGCGCGGCGAAAGCGAATCTCGCAACTTGCGAGGCGAATATCATTTCCAGCGCAGCGAATCTGGAATCGGCAAAAGCCAGTGTTGTACAGCTGAAAGCGCGTCTGACATACGCAGCGACGAGTTACATGCGTCTTGCCCGACTGTACTGTGGAAAGAATGAGAAGCTGGAAGAAATTTTCAAGGTTCTTTCTCCGGAAAGTACATGTGACATTCTTCGTGATGTTGTCGCGAAAGTGGATGTACTCGTGAATCAGATTTCCGTTCCGGCTGCGGCTGCGTCGAAAGATGAGTACGAAAAAGCTGCGTCCGATGTGAAGAGCGCGATCGCGGCTTTGGAAAGTGGTCGATCCGCGGAATTGGCAGCGCAGGGTACGTTGGACAGCGCGAAAGCTGCCCGTGATGCGGCACAGGCGAAATTGGATTTAGCGGTGATTGATGATGGTTACACGATTGTGACGTCCGACATTAGTGGTCGTGCGGGTCGTCTGAAGCACACACTTGGAAATTATGTCACGCCGGCGAGTGGCGCGCTAATTACGGTTACGCAGATGGATCCGATTTATGTCCGTTTCTCGATGAGCGAGCAGGATTTTGCGGAAATGTTCAACGGTCGAATTGATGAACTGATGAACAGTGCAGATTTGGCAATTGAATTTGCGGGTCAGGAAAAAGATGGAAAACCAATTCTTTTCCCGGTGAAGATGAATGAAAATGGTCAGAATATTCTGTTTATCGATAACTCGGTTCGCACGAATATGGACTCGGTTTATATCTGGGCAACGTTTGATAATAAGGACCAGATTTTCAATCCAGGTGGTATCTGTCGCGTGATTATGAAGCGTCGGCTTCCGGAAAAATGCGCGTTCGTCCGCAGTACGGCGATTCAGCATGATGCAAGCGGTACATTCCTCTATGTCGTTGGTGACGGGAATATCGTGGAACGTCGAGTCGTGACGCTCGGACCGGCGCGTGGTTCTTATCAGGCGATTATGCCGAATGATGACCCGAAAAAGACGCTCCAGGCTGGTGAAGTGGTTGCGACGAGTGGTACGCATAAAATTGTAATGATTCCGGGCGTCGAAACGCGCGTCAATTTGGCGTTGCCGTCAGGGGCGAAACCGGAAGATTCACCGTTATCAGTCGTGGGAGTTGTTGGTGGTGCTGAAGCTCCGATCGCGCCGCAGGCTTCCACGGCTGCCAAATTTGACGCGGACGGTCGTGAAGTGGCCAAAGCGGAAAAAAAGGCGGAAAAGAAAGCTGAAGTAGAAGTGGTTACGGAAGTTGAAGCGGAAGCGTTACCGGAAGTGGTTCCAGTAGAGAACGCGGACGCGGAATCCATCGCGACTCCGACAGAAAAATGAAAGGATAGACGATGATTTCTGCACTTTTTATTTCACGCCCGAAATTTGCGATTGTCATCAGTCTTCTGATGGTGCTCTTGGGTGTGCTGGTGATTCCGAATATGCCGGTAGCGGAGTATCCGGAAGTTGCACCGACGGAAATTCAGGTCAGTGCCGTTTATCCCGGCGCGAGCTCTATTGACATTGCGGACACGGTTGCCGCACCGATTGAGTCGCAGATGAACGGACTGGAAAAGTTGCTGTATTACAAGTCGAACTCCAGTAATACAGGGCGTTACGAGTTGAGCGTGTATTTTGCGTACGGGGCGGACCCGGATATTTCGCAGGTTAACGTTCAGAATGCTGTTTCCCGAGCGGAACCGGTCTTGCCGCAGGAAGTGATGGCGCAGGGTGTTGAGGTTCAGAAGAAATCCTCGGACATGTTGTGCGTGTTCTCTTTCGAGTCGGAAACGATGGGACTCCGTGACTTGGCGTCGTACGTGAAAATTAACATCATGGACGAAATCGCACGTGTGGACGGTATCAGCGACGCGATGATGTGGTCGAACGAGTTTTACAGTATGCGAATCTGGCTCGACCCGGCGAAAATGGCGGCGATGGGTGTTACACCGACGGAAGTCGCGGCGGCGATTCAGGGACAGAACGTACAGGCGGCGGCTGGTGCGGTCGGTATTGAGAGCAGTAACGACTTCATGCAGTATAAGATTAACGTGAAGGGGCGACTGACGACGGAAGAGGAATTCGGTGATATTATCGTCCGTTCTGATGGTGAAGGAAACATCGTAAAGATGTCGCATATCGCGGATATCGAGCTGGGTTCTGAATCGTATGCTGCTCATGGTAAGCATAATGGTAAAGTCTGCGCTCCGATGGTTATTTTCCGAACGATTGGTTCGAACGCGCTGGATACCGTGAACCGTACGTTGGCGAAAATCGAGGAACTGCGACCTGAATTTGAAAAACAGGGTATCGAGTTCTCGATTTTGTATAACCCGACGGAATATATTACGATTTCGTTGAAAGAAATCATTAAAACGCTTATCGAAGCGCTCGTGTTGGTTATTGCGGTAACGTATCTGTTCCTGCAGGACTGGCGCGCGACGATTATTCCGTCTATCGCTATCCCGGTTTCGTTGCTCGGTACCTTCCCGATTCTGCTGATTTTGGGCTACAGCGTCAACACGCTGACGATGTTCGGTCTGATTCTCGTAATTGGGTCATTGGTAGACGACGCGATTATTGTTGTGGAAAGCGTCATGACGCACATCGAGGAAGGTTATTCACCACGTGAAGCGACTTTCCTTAGTATGCAGCAGATTACGGGTGCTATTATTGCGACGACGCTCGTGACGCTGGCGATTTACGTTCCGATCTGCTTTAACGGCGGTATGGTCGGTGTTATTTATAAACAGTTCGCGGTGACGATGAGCGTCGCGCTCGTGCTATCTGCGGTGAATGCGCTGTCACTCAGTCCGGCGTTGTGCGTGTTGATTCTGCGTGCGAAACCGGAAACGCATAAATTTAGTTTTATGGACGTGATTTTCAAGCCGTTTAACTTCGGTCTGGATAAATTCCGCGGTGGGTTCCTTTCCTTGAGTGGTATCTTGGTGCGTCGTTCACTCCTGACGATTGGCGTTTTAGCTATCGTGCTATGGGGGAACGGTCACATGTTCAGTACCATGTCGACGTCGTTCCTTCCAGAAGAAGATAAAGGCGCGATTATGTGTAACGTCGAAATGGCGCCGGGTACCGCACTTGAAGAGACTGGACGAGTGGTAGACCTTCTGGAAGCGCAATTCCGTGCCGACCCGGTAGTCGCGAATACGCTGTCCGTTACGGGTTACAGTATGCTGGGCGGTATGGGCGAAAACGGTGGTATGATCATCATTGACATGAAAGACTGGGATGAGCGTACGACGCCGGAAACGCAGATTGATGCGTTATTAGGTCGATTCATGGGAATTGCGGCGCAGGTACCGGAAGCGCGAATTATGTGTTTCAAGCCGCCGGCGATTACCGGTATGGGTAGTACAAGTGGTGCATCGTTCATGTTAAGTTCGAAAGGAAACGTAACTCCAGCTGAATTGTCGCAGCAGGGTAAAGTTCTGATGGGTGAGCTGAATGGAATGCCCGACACGATGTTCGCGCAGACAACGTATAACGCGGACATGCCGCAGTTACGGTTGGATATCGACCGTGAAAAGGCGGAATTGATGAAAGTTCCGGTCGCTAACATTTTCCGGACGTTACAGAGTCAGCTATCCTCCTATTACGTGAACGACTTTAACATTCAGGGGTACACGTTTAAGGTTCAGGTTCAGGCGAAACATGGTGAGCGTAGTGTGATGGATGACGTAGAAAATCTTTACGTTCAGAACACGAATGGCGAGATGGTTCCGGTTACGAGTGTGGCGAATGTCCGTTTTGAAGTCGGTCCGCAGACGATTACACGTTATAATCAGTATATGTCGGCTGCCTTTAACGCGACGATGACGCCGGGAACGCTGAAAAGCTCCGGTGACTACATGCGCGACATCAAGAATGCCGAGTGTCTGAAAGCAAAAGAAGGTGAAGCGGAAAAATATTCCATTAACTGGACGGATATGAGCCTTCAGGAAAGTATGAATGAAGGTAAAATCGCGGGTCTGCTGGCGATGGCGTTGATTTTCGGTTACCTTTTCCTTGTAGCGCAGTATGAAAGCTGGACGATTCCGGCACCAGTGATGCTTTCCGTGTCGGTCGCGCTTCTCGGAGCGTTGATTGGTTTGGAAATGACGAAACATGACCTGAGTATTTATGCGCAGTTGGGTCTCGTCATGCTCATCGGTCTGGCGAGTAAAAACGCGATTTTGATGGTCGAGTTCGCGAAAGAGGAACATGAAGACCGTGGGAAAAATATCGTGGAGGCTGCTCTGGAAGGGGCGAGTCAGCGATTCCGTGCGGTGTTGATGACGGCGTTCTCGTTCATTCTTGGTGTGGTTCCGTTGTTGACCGCGACGGGCGCAGGGGCCGCAAGCCGACGAGCGATTGGTATTCCGACGTTCTACGGAATGTTAATTGCGACCGTTTTCGGCATCGCACTGATTCCGGCTCTGTACGCGGTATGTCAGCGTATGCGTGAATTCGTAACACGGCGCGACTACGCGAAAGAAGCGCAGGAACGTATAGCAGAGGAAAATGCGGAAAGTAATGAACTTGTTCCGGAGACCGAATCGGCGGAATAAGTGAAGAAAAGTGAAAGACAGGGCAACGTTTTTTGTGTCGCCCTGTCTTTTAAGAATTTCTATTAAAACCTCCTCAGATAAATGGGGAGGTTTTAATTTTTCACCGTAATTTACTTTTACCACAATTTAATCTCACTGTGGTTTAATCTTAC
>JAUNAI010000122.1 GCA_030527705.1 Planctomycetia bacterium
ACTCGCACAATCGCAACAGTCCCGGAGGGACTTGGTTTTACTAACTGTAGACTTTTGTCTACAGTGAACGTTAAATTGTGGAAAATTCCATCATCCGACCGCGTAGCGGTCCAATGTATATAGCCGTGGGTGTAAACCCACGGTAAATGGACAGCGAAACGCGATTCTCACCCTCCCCACGCCTTCGGCGGGGGGTGGGGGCAGGGGAGAATTATCGAAAAATGATTTAAATACATTCACAGACGGCATGACACCGTCATCTATATTTTTTCTTATTCAGGGAGCAGGAATGTCCCATCTTCTGCGTTCCCTCTCACACCACTTTTTTCAGCAATTCAATCGCGTTTTCGTCCATCGGATTACTGGTTCCGAGTTCCCCACGAAACGCTTTCATGAGAATGGACTTCTTCAGCAACTCAATTTCCTCCAGTACCGTTTCCACCTGCATTTTTGCCTGATTCTCGCGTTCAAAAAACTGATCCAGAAGCCTTACAATCTCCTTCTGCTCCGCGAGGGACGGAAGGGGAAGCGGTGTTCTGGAAACTCGTTCTGAATTGAGATTTCTCACGGCCGTCCCTACTGCAACTTGCTCAAAATACCAATTTGAGGCGAGCAGTCCGTAATAGAGAAACTCTTTATTCAAGAAGGAAGACGGAGCGAGTGCGAGCCAACCGTCATGAATACATCCATCAATTTCTAGAATATATGGCCGTCCAAAGCTCATGCTATTCGATAAAAGTAACGTTCCTTTCGTGACGAATACCGATTTTTTAGCCCCTTCCGACGTGATTTTCTCTTTCGTCAGTGTAATATATTTTCTGGAGTCCGTGTCCCCGATTTTTATCCAGTTTACACCATTTTCATCGGTAGTTATGTACGTTTTTATTGGGCGTGGAGACGCTCCACGTTTAATTTTAGCAAGATTTCCTAAGGTTACCCACGCCCAATTTTTCGGAATTTCGTAAGGGTGTTTTTCCTCCGGAATCCGTGAAAATGGAGAAGTTAGCAGGTACACAGAATCTCTTTCAGACAAAAAACTATTCCGCCATTTCTGGGTTAATTCACCCGTAAACGCCTTATGTAAAACCGACGCTTTCTGGAGTTCGAAACTCTCCACCGCGTTCTGAACTCTTTCCTTCACCTCGTCCAATTTTCCCAGTAAACTCTCTAACCGCGCGACGATTCTTTCCTGCTCCGCGAGTGGCGGAAGGGGGAGCATGGTGACTTTTATATCTTTTAAATGAAGATTCGGAAGCCCAATTCCAGTTAAATGCGCGTTAAATTGTTCTTTCGCGACCGGACTGTTAATAAATCGGTACAGATACCTTGGCTGAATCTGATTCTGTGCCGGACGCAGAACCGCCAGTGTAACGTAAATATCAAAAATGAAATCATCCTCGACCAGTGCCGCGACGCCGGTCGTTCCGTTTTTCGCGAGTAACACATCATCAACTTGCGGAGCGATTCTTTTATAAAGTTGCTCGTGTAAATCCTGCGTAATATACTTAATATTCTGCCAATTAATACGTTCTGTGGTGACATCTTTCGACGAAATAAATGGAACTCCCTCTTCTCGAGTCGTGTAAGTCGGCGTCTGGTGCGTTCCGTCGGTAATCGGAATGGAACAGACTGACTGTAACTTCACCCACGCCCAGTTTTTCGGAATTTCGTACGGCTGTTTCTCTTCCGGGACCAGTGCGGACTGGAGACGGTCGGCGAGAGGGAGGGACGTGGTGGATTGTTTCGTTTTAGCCATGATTCGGATGTAACCTTGAGTGTGAACGAAAAGCGACGCGTTTAACGCCGCTTTTCTAGAGTACTCTATACTTCATCTATCAGGAACGACTGAAAAATAACGCGATTTTCCGCGCAATCCAGCCGACGACCAAGACGCTCGAGGTGAGTAACGTGATTTCTCCCCACTGAAGGAGCGTCAACGGTTGCGTCCGGAAGAAAATGCCGACCTGCGGAACCTGCACAAGAATTATCTGCGTAACGGTAATCATCAGGACAATTGACAAAAATCCGCGACACTTGAAAATATCCGCAAAAGCCGACTCACGCCCCGACAGCGACCGACAGTTGAACTTGTGCCAGAACTGGAACATGACGAGCATCGTGAAGAAAATCGTCAGTGCCGGCAGGTTGTGTTCCAGATAACTCGGGTCTAACGCGGAAATCGACCGGTCATAAACGTGTTCCGCGTCGACGAACCACCCACCAAATAACGCCGCAAAGAGCATCACCGTCTGGTAAATCCCGACCAACACGATATTAATCATCATTTCGGCGGTGATGATACTCGAATCGCGCGGAATCGGGGGCTGATTCAGGACGCTCACCCGTGGCGGCTGTGTCGAATACGCAATCGCGGCGAACGTGTCCATGATAATGTTAATCCAGAGTAACTGCGTCACCGTCAGCGGAAGTGGCACACCCACGCACGGACCAATCACCGCACAGAGCAGGGCGACCGCGTTGACCGAGAGCTGGAACTGTAGGAAACGCTGGATATTCTGAAACAGCGTCCGTCCCCAGAGCACGCCCGTCACGATATTCTTAAAGTTGTCGTCCACCAGCACGATGTCGCTCGCTTCTTTCGCAACTTCCGTCCCAGTCTGCCCCATGGCGAGACCGACGTCCGCAAATTTCAGTGCCGGCGCGTCATTCGTTCCGTCTCCCGTCATCGCGACAACATCTCCGTCATGGTGCAACGCCTTCACCAGTCGCAATTTATCCGCCGGCGTGGAGCGCGCCAACACACGCAACGCACGCGCTTTTTCTGGCAAGTCCGCGTCCGAAATGGCATTAAATTCATCGGAAGTCATCACCAATTCAGACTCCGCGCCGGTATAAATTCCCGCTTCTCGTGCAATCGCCCTTGCCGTGGGAAGAGCGTCGCCGGTCACCATTTTCACAACAATTCCCGCTTTCGCGCACTGAGCGACCGCCGGAGGAACTTCTGCCCGTAACGGGTCCGCGATTCCGATGATTCCCGTCAGAATCCCCGTCGGTTCCTGTGCCGCGTTTTCGAGTGCGCTCTCCTGTGACCAGTCCGCTTCCGCCTCGCAAAACGCCAACACACGCAACGCTCTCGCCGACGCTTCCGCCACCCAATTTTCCAGCCGTTCCCGGTACGGACCGATTTCCTCGACCGTCCCATTCACCAGAATCCGCGAGCACCGTGCTAAAATCCGTTCCGGCGCACCTTTAATAAACGTACGCAACGTAGATTTTTCACCAGAAACCAATGAATTTCTGTCGGTATCAGATTCCCCGTCCAGAACCGTCGCCGCCGACATTTTCCGCTGAGAATTATGTCCAAGCTGATTTTCGACGTGGAATTTACCCCGAATTTCCGCGTACGAAACGTCCGCCGCGTCCAGAAATTTCAGTAACGCGCACTCCGTCGGGTTTCCGATTCCGTGAATCGTCCGACTTCCGTCCTTTTCTTCCTGAATATTCAGGTCCGCACTACTGTTTACCGAAATTCCCGCCACAAGACGTTCCCAATTCGGATTTTTCGGCACGTCCGTCATTGCCTCCAGCGTGGAATAACACTCCGCTCCGAGCACTGCCCACACCGGCGTCATACGATTTTCCGTGAGTGTCCCCGTCTTGTCCGTACAGATAACCGTCGCGGAACCGATCGTCTCCGACGCGACCAACTTACGTACGAGACAGTTTTGACGCGCCATTTTCATCATGTTCAGCGCGAGCGAGACCGTCACCATCATCGGCAACCCCTCCGGCACCGCCACGACGATAATCGTCACCGCCACGACGAATGATAACAGAACGCTATCCAGAAGGTTAAAACCTTCCTGAAAAACCAATTCCCCCGGTGTCCCCGTCGCCACACCGTAAATCCCCAACAGTAACGCCATCGACACCGCCACCATCGGCACGAAACAGAGGAACTTCACCCCGAAAGAGCGTAATTCCATGTCCATGCTCTTAAAAAACGGACGCAATAAAAACTGCACGACACACATACCCATCAGAACTGCGACGGCTCCAAGAATTCCGAGCGTTTTCGGCGCAACCTCCTTAATTAACGGCGACGTAAGAGCCGACTCGACACTCATCACCGTGAAAATTAGCAACGCACCCGCCACGCCAACTGCGCTGATATTTTTCGCCAATCGAGTCAGTTTCGCGGTCAACGGCGTTTCATTTTTGTATGGGTCATCCACCAATGCCGACGCGATTTTCCCCATCTGCGTCTTGTCGCCAACTGCTGTCACGCGCATCCAACTGGAACCGTCCGCAACCATCGTTCCGCGTGCCAAAAAATACGGATTCGCTAACTTATTCAGCGATTCCAGCGTCTCTTCCGACTAAAAATCGACGCGCACACCGTCAAATACCGATTTCCGTGCAGCAACCGACTCACCAGTCATCATCGACTCTTCAATCATCAAGTTCGACGCCTCTAACACCACGCCGTCCGCCGGAATCTTATCCCCAATCGCGAGTTTCAGCACGTCGCCGGTCACTAAATCGCCGATCTGCACCTCCGTCAACTGTCCGTCGCGCAGAACTTTAACGGTAATGTCATCCTTTACTTTATTAAGTGCCTCGAATTCCTTCGCGCTCTTCCGTTCCGAGAAGAAACCGACGAGCGTCGCCAAGCCGATGGCAAGAAAAATGCCAACCGTATCCAAAAAACTGGCGTCGGGATTCCCTAAAACCCACTTCTCTACCGCGGCGATGCTCAGCGCAAGAAACGCAGCAACCAGCAGAATAATAATCGTCGGGTCATTAAATTTCCCCAGCAACTCCTTCCACCACGCTTCCCGTTTCGGCGGCGTCAACTCATTCCGCCCAAACATTTTCCGCAGTTTCTGAACTTGCTCAGAATTTAATCCCGTTTCTGTACTTAAATTTTCATTATCCAAAAACCACTGGGTTTTCATTTTTTCTCCTGTAAAAGTCTATTTAGCCTCTCCTAATAGGGGAGTTTTTTTCTGTATCGCTTCTTCGAAATTCACCGTCGGTCGGAAATTGGGTAATTCCCGGAAACGGAAATTTTTCGCACCCCAATATGAGCCGTAATACTGGCAGTTCGAGTCAATCCACGTCGTCAGTCGGACCATTTCCGCCTCGGTCAGTATCACACCATAATGCCCATCGCGGAGGATTTTCACGAGCGGCGCAGTTGTCGAGCCGAGCGTTTTCGACGGAAGATATTCCGCATTTCCGACTTTCGGGTGAATTTCACGAATCACCATTCACACGAGTGATTTTTCCGCCGGACGTTCCAAAACCGAGTACGATTTGTCCCGTGACGCACGAAAACCTAAAAGATTCTCGTACGACACACAGAAAGTCGGTGTCAGCGTTCCGTGCAGGTCGAGTGCCGTGGTTTTTCCGTCCGTTTTGCGCGTCACGTTTCCATCATGACACGCAACGCATTTCGCGTCCAGAATCGGCTGAATATCCGTCATATAATCCAGACACCGCGCCCCGGAGACCTCACCAGGCTGTGGACCCGGGACAGACGGTTCCCGCGTTAACGCTCTCGGCAACACCTGCGGTTTTCCCGGTCGGACAGCATCTTTCGGCGTTTCGTGACACCCGATACACGCGCGAATTTCACCCGGTCGGTAATTCACGTACGTCCGCTCCCGCTGAAGCTCCTGAAAATCCGCATCCAACGCCTGCAGAAACACATTCCGATCTGCCGGAACATAAAAACTTGCCGACCCATCTTCCTCAACCGGCACAATTCCCCACTGAACTTTCAGTCCCAGATGTGTCGCGGATACAGGCGAGTGCTGCTGGTCATAATCGTCTACACCGGGATTATTCCGAAAATCGTCTCCCCACATCCGTCGGGCGCTCCACGGACGCGGAACCTGTTCATTAATCCGAAGATACTTCACTTCACCGCGTTTCACGCCTTCCATACCCGCGTAAACGTCCGTCACCACGCAGTGCGCAACCGGGAAACCATGCAGTTTCTTCTCCGCAAGCGACTCATCACGCACCGAGACATTCACCGGCGGAACCTCTCTTTTCCGTAACGGCGTCGCCATCCAACTCCCCGTCCCAGCACTCCGATAAAGTAATTCATAATCTGATGGACCGTTCCAGACGTAAATCCCGTACCCGTCCGGACGGTAAAAATACGCTTTCTCGTCCATCATCGCCGTCATCAGGAAACAATTTTCACTCAACGGATACGGATCCGCGAAACACGGTCCCCGTTTATGGATTTTCGGGTCTTTTTCGGTTTTATCCTCAGTTCCACTTTCCACACTGTTTTCCGTCTTATTTTCCGCACTATTTTTTATTTCCGTCAGCGGATGCCGATAATCTCCCTCCCCCAGACATTCCGTTTCTGGTGTGAGAATCTCCATCGCGTCCGTCGAGCGGATATTCTTCCGTGTGTCAATTTTCACGAGCGTTCCGACTCCCGTCTGCGGACAGTGGGGCGTTCCCGACGCGACATAAAGATGTGGCTCACCCGGTACAGGACGCGGGTGTAATAGCGACGGCGGCATAGCGATGTCATTTCCGTAAATCTCTGCCGACCCTGTCCCGTCCTGTTTCATCGACCAGAGACACTTCACACACGAACCGCCTTTATCGACGTACTCCCAGCGCGTGTACACAATTCTACCATCTTCCGCCAGCGTGGGATTCGCCTCCGAGACCGAGGAATTCGTCAATTTCTCCAGCTTCCCCGTCTCCATATTGAGCCGATACAGAACCGTCGCGGTCAGCACGTCGGCTCCGTCGCATAAAATCCCATGTTCACACCGCGTCGAAATGAAAACCACGTCCCCATCCGGCAGATAACACGGGTGTAAATCGTCCGTCCACCGCTGATACACACCGAAATCGACCGGGTACTTTTCCGGGTCGCTCACCCAGTGCCACGTATTCGGAAAAAGTCGGTATTTCTCGACCGTTTCCGCTTCATTTTCCGGTGGGAACGTCAACTGTCGCAGCCCCGTTCCGTCCGTCCGAATTTCCCAAAGATGAAATCCACTTTTATTATCTGCTTTCCAGTCAAATACGATTTTTTCCGCGTCGAACGAGATGTCATATCGATTGATAATCCCCTTTTTCATCGCGTCGGGAAGAATGGACGTCACCTTTCCCGTCTCGAGGTCCAGAATACATAAATCCGTTCCGAAAAAACGGCATCCGTCGATAAAATCGGTGTAATAATGGGATGACTGAAATGTCGCGCGTCGAACGAAAACGAGCCGATCCAGCTGAAAATCACGTCTCAATTTCTCCGCAACTTCTGCCGAAAACTGTTCCGGTGCGGGGAAACTTACCGTCCCTTCCATCATCATTTCCCGTCCCGGAATCGGTGTAGTAAAAGGCACAGTAAATAATGAGGGAAGTACTACATTAAGCGGTGTGGCAGGTAGCTCCGTGCTCGGCGTCTTCACAGACAGAGAATGATTTTCAGTCCTTTCTTCCGCACAAGCGCTTTTTTCTCCCACAAAAAACGACACAGAATTCCAGAATACACCCCCAATTAACAGAATCCTGAAAATATCATGACGAAAATGTGAAAAATACTCACTAAAAAACGTACCCATGAAAGTAGCTCCAATTTTCTGACGGCAGGAGGGGAGATATAACGCTATTTAACGCATTATTATAACATTTTACATTTTAACTGTCAAGATACTTTAGGCAGAACACGAAGAAATTTATTAAAAACTAACAATTTCTGAGTATTTTCAGACTGTAAAAAACAGACGTGCCATCCCTAAATCATAAACCGCCTAGTTTCTACATTTTCGCAATTTTCGCAATTTTCGAGATTTTCGAGATTTTTCCCTTTCTTTTCCTCTTTCCTTTCCTTCAGCCGGTTTCTTTACTGCGCCACGGAACGCTGACCTTCTGGGGACCCCGCAATCGGTGTACCTTCCGGAAGTGGACGCGACGCAATCGAAAAACCGTGACGATATAGTTCTTCTTTAAGTGTCGAGAAAGACGAGAAACCAGACGGATAAATCCAAAAAGTTATAATATCCTTTTTCGGGTCCAATTTTTCAAGATGGTGAAGAAATTTGGACTGCGTCGTAAGGGCGGTCGTGACCGTTTCCCCAATCGTTTCAATTTCCGGTGCGACAACCTGCCAGTAAACATCCACACGTCCATTTCTCAGGCACGTTTCCGTCCGTAACCGAAATCCGTCATACGGACCGAGAACCTCCATATGTTTTCCATTCTGAATAAGCGACGGACCCATTTTCGGGATTTTAAGCTCATATTCACGGATTAATTCATCAAGCGGAACATACATAACCCGTCCGTTCTCCAGAATAAAATGAAGCTCATCACTCTCGACAGAGCGCACAATCGGCGTGTTTTTATGCTCAATCATTTTCGGTCCACCGTTGGCCGCCTGCTGTTCCACGAGCGTCTGAATTTTAGTACGTAGCTCTTCCAACCGACGTTCCAGACGGACAGACTCCTGTGATAGTTGCAGTAACTCGAATTCTTTCTGCTTCTTTTCACTCGACTGCGTTTCCATTTCCGCCTGAATCATCCGCAGACGCGCTTCCACCTGAATAATTTCCTGTGCGAAAAGCGTATGTTCCGCGTCCATACGCTTTTTATGAAGCTGAAATTGAGTGATTTCCTCTTCCAACCGTCGTTCCTGAGCCGTTGTCTCCATGAGCGCGTCCTCGGCCGTCTTCAGCTCAGCAAGAAGGCGTTCCGTTTCAGAATCACTCTCCGTTTCCGTATCTATTTTCGCGTCAGTATCCGATTCCACCAGACTTTCCGTTTCCTTTAATCCTTCCGCTTCCGCCATAAGAGCGTCCAACTCCGATTTCAGCGTTGGGTCCGTTTCCAGTGCCGGGTCGAAATCCATTTCACTTACGTTCTGAGCCTGCCGTGCCTCTGCGATTTCCTGCATACGCGAGGTGGTTAAGCCAGACTTCACACGCCCACCGACGATCACGACCAGAATAATCAGAATGCCGACAATGTTCGAGACGACATCCAGAAATGAATCCTGTCCGTTTTCCATATCCTGTTTTGGAACGGTTCTGCGCATGATGTATCCTTTTTTCCGTTACTCAAGTTTTCCGTTTTTTACTTAACTTCTTCCACGACTAATCCACTTCCACGTAACATTTCCTGTAGTAATGCGAACTGTTCGCGTGCATCCGGTGCGACACGGACACGAAGAATCGGCTTCCAGTACGCTCCACGGCCAGCGTCACCCCAACCTTTAATTTTTCCGCCAATTTCTTTCGCGAGTCGCTTTACCGTAGGAATCGGCGTGGAAATCGGAATAACCACCTGGTCGAAACCGGGCGTGCCACTCAGAATGAAACGGTCCGCGTGACACTCCATCGGCAGAGGCCGAGTCAGGGACGTCAGATTCGGACGGTAGTTCTCCAGCGCCCAGTTCTGGCCTTCTTTCTCCGCGATATTTTGAGATACTGGACCATTCTGCGCTCCGGGTGTTGAAGGCGTGTCCGTTCCAGAGATAGAATCTCCTACCGCACCACCAGATGGATTATTACATACAGCGCCTTCCAGATTTATACCATTTCCGGAATTCTGAACGTTCTTTCCATTCTGCGTGCCATTTCCGTTCCCATCTCTATTTCCGTCCGCATTAGCAACGCTCCACATATTTAAGTTATTTACTGCAGTTGCCGCGATTGCACCGTCACCGAGTTCTTCACCATTCGGATTCTGAGAACCATTCTGAAGTCCCGGAGTCCCATTCTGGATTCTATTTCCATTCTGGATTCCATTCTCATATCCGTTCTTTCCTCCATGAATATTCCCATTCGCGCCATACGCACCGGAATGCGGAGCAGAGCGAGGTACAGAACGGGACGCTGTCGGGATATTCCGTACATCTGCGACATACATTTCTCCCGCAGTATTTCGAGGAACTCTATTTTCGGCGTCAGTTCCTGTTTCAGAGCCCGTTCCTATTCCATTTCCAGTTCCAGCGTCATTACCCCTTCCATTTCCATTACCGTTTTCCGCAAGTTGAGCATTTCTCTGCGCGGCAGCGTTTCGAGCGGCTACCTGAGCGGAAGAACGCTGAAGAGTACGCGCCAGTCGACTGTCCTTATCGACCGACATGGCTACGCCTCCCTGAGAAGTAGGGTGATACACCACGCCACCTCGGCCACCGTTCGCGGTATGTGGGATCGTCGGTGCCATGGCCGCGAGTTCACGCTGACGCTCTCGCCCACGCTGAATCGCAACGCTCATCTCACGTTTTAGGTTTTCATCATTCGGTGGATACGCAACGGGTAACTCTTTTTCGACAAGTTCATAACCGTATTCCGATTTCCACGACTGTAACGCTGACCGGACCATGTAAAGATACATAATCCCTCCAGGCCTCACAATAATAAGCGGGTACGGTTCCTGTGCGTTGTCGTGCGTTTCCTGAAAGACACCATTCCGCAGAAGATACTGACGTTTCGCCATAAGGGCCATTTCAAGTGGGTTTTCCATCGACAGCGCACCCTCGAAATCCCTTGGCACCAGCTGAATATTTTCCGGCATGAGCCATGCACCATCCTCACGACACTCGATATAAATCGGATACCGTCGCGTTCCGTTCGCGCCAGCGTAAGGGAGAATTGCGTAAGAACCATTCTGTTTTTTCGCGGTATTTTCCGCCTGTTCCAGCTCTTTTAGAAGTCGCTCTTCTTCTGCCTTTTTCTTCTCAATTTCTGCCTGAATCGTCCCCGCATCGGTATTCTCCGGCTGACTCTGAAGTCGCACGAGTGCTTCCCGGAAACTTTCCAGTTCCTCCAGACGTTTATTTCGATTTTCCTGCGTTGTACTCAGTGCGATTCGGGAAGCCTGAAACTCTTTCTCTGCCTCTTCTCGCACATTTTTCAGTTCATCAAGACGCCATTTCTTCTGCTCATTCAAGTTTTTTAAGTCATGAATCCGTTGCGCAAGCTCCTCTTTAGACGGAATCTCTGAATCTTGTTTCTTTTCTGAACCCTCTTTATTTTCAGCGTTTTTTGTCATTTCTGCGACTTCTGAAACGTCCAGAATTTCAGAATCTTCCCCCGGAACCGACAGGTCGAAAAGATCGTCCGATGTCATTTCCGCTTCTGCGACTTCTCCTTCTTCTTCCGTCTT
>JAUNAI010000123.1 GCA_030527705.1 Planctomycetia bacterium
ATTTTATTAATATTTCTTTACATAATCGACATAATAACCATAATTGACACTACTTATCCACGACACACTAAAAATTTCGCCTTTCTACCGTTGCGCGATGCGGAAAAGAATATCGGAAGGAACCCCTTCCCTGAATATTCAATCATTATCAGCATCGGGAGATTTCTCATAGAAAAAGACGACGTTTTACACGTCGCCCTGAAATTGACTTTCAAGAATTATTGCCGTTTAATCCCGTTTCACATACGGTACTGGGTCAGTATACCCCGCCTCGCGGAACCCCTGAAGTCGGAGCTGGCACGCGTCACACTCACCACAACTCGCTCCATCCGGTGCCGGGTCATAACAGGTGTGCGTCACCGAGTAATCCACACCCAGAGACATGCCCGTCCGCACGATTTCCGCCTTCGACATATACATCAACGGCGCGTGAAATTTCATCTTTAACCGACCTTCCACGCCCGCTTTTATCGCAAGATTCGCCATCGTCTCGAACGCGCTCAAAAATTCTGGTCGGCAATCGGGATAACCGCTATAATCGACTTGATTTATCCCCAGAAAAATATCCTGTGCCCCGACAGTCTCCGCGAACGCCAACGCCAGCGACAACATAATCGTATTCCGAGCAGGAACGTAGGTGACCGGAATCACCTCATCCATCGTTTCCACCTCACGTCCGTGCGGAACGTCGATATTCGCGTCGGTTAGAGCACTTCCGCCAAACCGCGAGATGTCCACGTCAAGAAATTCATGCCGCAACACCCCCTGCGCTTTCGCGACTCGGCGCGCTGCGTCCAACTCAAATTGGTGACGCTGTCCGTAATTAACCGTCAGAGCGTACAGCTCGTCGAAACCTTCCGATTTCGCAATCGCCGCCGTCGTGGTGGAATCCAGTCCGCCGGAAAGAAGAATGACTGCTTTCATGATTGATACCTGTAATATTAATGGGAATAAGCCTCCCCTAACCTGAATATTTCATACGTTCCTGAAAGAGACTGCGTTTCGCCGTCATCTGACCTCGTAGAGGTCATTATTAATAACCAGGGGTGAAAACCCCTAGTATACGATTTCGGAACCCAAAAAACATTTCACCCCGTAGGGGTGAGGCGTATTTTTAGGGGGCTTCCTAACTTCCACAAGTCGTTTCGCAACGCATAACGACGGTGAAGTGAGATTTCAGGTCGCGTCGGGATTAAAAATTTTCAAAAAAACTTTTAATCGCGTTCTGCGAACGCTTGCTTCTTGTACTTATCTTAAATATGAAGAGTTTTTTGAAGGGGGAGTGTGAGGAGGAAACAATTTTGCAAAAATGTTTCCCATCTCACGAATGTTTATGTGTAATGTCTCTAAACACTTTACGCAAGATTCCACCCTGTCGGGAGGAACTTGCTACCCGTCTCGCTTCCACTCCCGTGGGAGAAACCATTTTTTTCAAAAATAGGTTTCTCTCAAACCCTCTTCCAAAAAAACTCTTAATCGCGTTCTGCGAACGCTTGCTTTTCTTATGTATTTTTTCTTTTTATTTTCTTTTTTCTCCTAAAATTCCGCACTTCCCGGCGTTCTCGGGAACGGAATCACGTCGCGTACATTCTGCATCCCCGTCACGTACATGATAATCCGCTCCAGCCCCAGCCCGAAACCGGAATGCGGGACGGTTCCGAAACGCCGAAGGTCCATGTACCACCAGTAATCTTCCGGATTCAGACCCATTTCCACCATCCGCTTTTCCAGCACGTCGGGACGATATTCACGTTCACTACCACCGATAATTTCACCCACGCCCGGCACCAACACGTCCATCGCGCGGACCGTTTTTTCATCGTCATTTAAGCGCATGTAAAACGCTTTAATCTCTTTCGGATAATTGTATACGATGACCGGCGCTTTAAAATGTTTCTCGGTCAGATACCGTTCATGTTCGCTCTGAAGGTCGATTCCCCATTCCACTTTATACTCGAATTTCTGTTTCGCCGCCTTCAGAATCTCAATCGCCTCGGTATACGAGCAACGCTGGAACGTGCTGGCGAGCAGGTCCTGCAGTCTCTGCAACAGCGCGTGGTCCGGGTCAATTCGGTCATTAAAGAACTGCATATCTTCCGGACAGTCTTCTAAAACCGTCTTAATCAGGAATTTCAGGAACTTTTCGACCAGCTCCATGTTATCTTCCAGCGAGAAAAACGCCATTTCCGGCTCAATCATCCAGAATTCTGCCAGATGTCGCGGCGTGTTGGAGTTTTCCGCCCGGAACGTCGGACCGAAAGTGTACACCTTCCCGAAAGCGTGCGCGAAGTTCTCCACCGCCAACTGACCGGAAACCGTCAGCGACGTTTTCTTGCCGAAAAAGTCCTGAGAATAATTGACTTTTCCTGTCTCCTTATCGCGCGGCAGGTTTTCCAGATCCATCGTTGTAACCTGGAACATTTCGCCCGCCCCTTCACAGTCACTCGCGGTAATTAACGGCGTGTGAACGTAATTAAACCCCTCACTCTGGAAAAACTGATGAATCGCGTAACTGATTCGGCTACGGACACGGAAAACTGCATTATACGAGTTGGTACGCGGACGCAAATGCGCAATCGTGCGAAGATACTCGAACGTGGCACGTTTCTTCTGAATCGGATAATCTTCTGCCGCGTAGCCGTAAATCTCGACCGCTTCCGCCTGCACTTCCGTCGGTTGCTTACTTCCCGGAGACTGCACAACCTTACCAGTAATCGCAACGCTACTGCCGGAGGTCAGTTTCCGCACGTCATCAAAATTCGAGAGAGAGTCCGGCGCGACAATCTGGATATTTCCGAAACAGGAACCGTCGTTCAGCTCGATAAAACAGAACGCTTTCTGGTCACGACACGTCCGCACCCAACCCTGTAAAAACACATCCTTACCAATCGCCTCGACTTGCCGTGCACTCTTCACACTCATTTTTTCCGACATGAAAATTCCTCCCGAAATGGGGACTAACTGAATCATAAAAGTTTAGAGAGCCTGTAATGAAGGAGCGAAACACTCCGGAATTAGGGAATGGTCGAATTACCAACCATCTCAGCCTCTATTTTAACCTGAATATTTCATATACATTCATAATAGACGGTGAAACACCATTATCCGACCGCGTAGCAGTCAAATATCATAGCCATGATGTAAACCCAACCCACGGTAAACGGATGCCGAAACACGATTCTTACCCTCCCCACACCTTCGGCATAGGGAGAATGTCGGGGGGTAGGGGTGCCAAAACACTTTCCGTGGGTTTACACCTACGGCGATTACCTCACGCTCCTACGGAGCTTGGCGTTTCGGCAATGAACCCAAAATCACTCTGCGTAAATCATTCCCTCCGCCCAAACAACCGTTTCATGCAGTATTTTACGACACATTCACGTTTTTACCTTTTTAAGTATGAAATACTCAGGCTATAAAAGGATGCTTTTAACTACATTCCCTTCGGTCACTCCTTTACTGGCTCTATTAAATTAACCGTTTTAATTATAGTGCAATTTCTCAAAAAAACAAGGTCCACTCAGAATCTTTTTTTCGTTTTTTCGTAAAATTTTCTCTTTTTTCTGAGAAAATGATTGACCGCTGAATTACTCTCTATTATAATACCATTTACATCCTTAAAATATCCCGTTTTCAATTAATTTCAAATTTTATAAAGCTCCGAACTGCTTCGGCAATTCTCCGAAATATATCGAGATTTAGACATGATACACCATGCATCCCCCATAAAAAGAGAGGATACTCATTACCAGATAAATTGCTTTCTATTCTCTCTTAAAAACTGCACAAAGATCCATTCCTTGACGTATTTTGGAATCTTTCCTTAAATTTCATCTCTATCTCACACATACTGACACCACACCCTAATTCTCTCGCCACAATCTCACCGTACCTACACATCTGAAAAAAATTACATTTTCCTCTGAACCAATTATTCGATTCTTTCCTTTAAATGTCGCTAAATAAGTCACATTTATTTTTACACTCCGTGCATTTATTAAATCTCTACCGGGTCCGTCGAGGTATAATAATGCGCGAGCGTACACTCAAAATCCCGTCCGAGAATCTTCCGGTGCGTCGCTATCACGCGCTTTTCCGTGTTATTTTCCTGTGAAATGTGCCCCAAAATGATTTTTTTCAGCCGTTTCCCATGCTCAGCAATCAGCGTCGCACACTCATAATTAGAAATATGTCCGGCGGAAGAGCGTATCCGTTCTTTCAGCGCTTCCGGATAAAACCCATTTTCGAGCATTTCCGGATCGTAATTACTCTCAATCAACACGCCGTCGAGCGTCTCCAACATCGTTGGAAGTCCGGGAAACACACATCCCAAATCCGTACAGATACCGAAACGGCAACGACCGTCATCCACCACGAAACAGACTCCGTCTGCCGCATCGTGCGTCGTCGCAATCGCTTCAATCGCGAGATTTTCGAAACGAAATTTACTGTTCGATGTGAAATAATTCACATTTTCCGGGACGCGGATACCTTTCCACTTAATCGTTTCGTGCGTCCTCATCGTCATCCAGAGCGGAATGCGATATTTTCGGTGAAAAGCGTTAATATTCTGCGTATGGTCACGGTGATCGTGCGTAATAAAAAGTGCATTGACGGTACGAATATCAACACCGTACTCCAAAAGTCGGTTTTGCGCCTGAATCCCGCTAATTCCCGCGTCGAAAAGCAACTGCGTTCCACCACTTTCGAGGTAAATACAATTTCCCCCGCTTCCCGACTGTAGTGGAATAACCCTCATTCTCCAATTCTTTCTTTGATTAATTCCCCTTTAACCTGTATATTTCATATCTCCCACAAATTTCACGGAGAGACTGTGGTTTTAAATCTCCCACAGAACTCACAGAATTACACAGATTTTAAATATTAATGATAATATAAAATCTGTCTGTAAAATCCGTCTCTACGGTGAGAAGTGCCGAAAAATACAGGGTCCTAAAATGAAAAAACCTGGTGTCCTAAATCATTTTCATTCCCTAAAAACACACTCTTTCTGTAAAAGTCTGTGAATTCTGTGGGAGTTTATTGGGTTCTGCTTCAAGTTAAATTCATTCTTGAACTAATTCTTTAATTAATTTCCTTTCAGCAGATACCGATTTGCGACGGTGATTCCGCTGATAATCGCACCGATGATGCCGACCATTCCCTGATCAGTTCCGCAGACGAAAAGATTCTTGAACGGCATCGTCCCGGCATAATTTTTATTTGGCGCGCCGTAAATTGCCCCGTTTTCGTGCCCGGTGAAACGATAAACAGTCTTTGGCGTGAACATGTCGGAGTCAATCATGTAAGAGCGAAAATCCGGTATTACGCGTGACGCAGTTTCCGTGATTTTCTGGTACCAAATCGATTTTTGATTCAGATATTCTTCCCGTGGCAGAGCATTCCAGCGGTCATAATTTGCCAGCGCGGTAATCCGAACCACTCCTTCTTTCAGCGGTTCACTATACGCGAAATTATTCGGCGAGCATATCACTCCACTACGCAAGTCGCAAAAATCGTCCGGTTTTCGATAATCAAAATTTTCTGAGTCATTAAAGAACACAATCGTGTCCTCATGTCCGAAATTTTTCGGCTGTCGGTCCAGCACGGAAATCGTTTCCACGAACGCCAACTCACCCGGCTTACACTCGTCTAAAAGTGACTTATCATCAAGACAATCCTCGCATAACCGCAACGTTTCACGCTGTCCGGCGGAAGAAAGAACCGTTTTTGCACGCAATTCCGTTCCGTCATCCAGTATGACACCACAGACGGTCTGAGCCGAATCGAAAAGGAGTTTTTTCACTCCCGCCTTTAGACGCAACTCGCCACCCGCTTTCCGAAAACGTTCCAAGAGCGTCTTAAGCAGAAGCCGAACACCCTCCCACGGACGTGCAAAACCTTCCAGGAAAATCGACCGGAACATGATACTAAACTGGTTAAAGTCCATATCTTGCTGGCGTGCGCTCCCGTAATACATTAACGGACAGAAAATCATTTCCACCAATTTCGGGTCGTGAATACACGAAGAAACAACTTCCCGCGCAGAAATTTCAGCCGGAAAATCCCCCATCTGGTCATAACTGACGAGTTTCGAGACGAGTTGCCGTAATCCGTCAATTTCTTTTGGGAAAAACTGCGCGACTTGTTCCTCGAAACAAGAAAAGTTATTCGTGAACTTCAGCGTTACATCTGGAAACTGGATTTTCGAGCCTAACTGTGGCACAAGCGCTAATTCATCCCACTTCAGACGTAACTGACTAAGTAATCGTCCGAGCGGACCACGTTTTACACCTTTTTCCGCGTAATTCGTGACGGCATGTAACCCTACATCCAGATTACGACCATTCTGCCGATAAAACGAGTTTAACCCCCCAATGAGGGAATGTTTTTCCAAAATACACACTTTTTTATCGTAGTGCGCCAACCGGCAACCTGCGGAAAGCCCGGACATGCCGGCACCAATGATAATCGTATCGTACATGAAAATTAAAACTCACCAAATCTGAATACCGACAAAAATCAAAACGCGCATGATGGGAGACTTTCGTCACGTTTCGAGTTTTAGGCTAAACACCAACGCACGTTCCACCCTAACGGGAGGAACTTGCTACCCGTGGAGAATTTACGCCCGTGGGGAAAACCATTTTTGCAAAATAGTTTTCCCCCAGACCCACTAAAACGGTTAAATTGCCGAATCGGGTTGGGCGGTCCTGTCGCTAGTCGTTTCGCAACGCATAACGACGGCAAAACGAGATTTTTAGTCGCGTCGGAATTAAAAAATCCAAAAAACCTTTCAATCGCGTTCTACGAACGCTTGCTTTTTATAATTTTTTTATTATTTCACGATATCCGCCATTTTCGGCGCGAGGTATTCCACCGTGCTGTTCATGCTGTTCAGGGCGGTGTATTCTTCTTCCGGAATCTCGACCTTATAACGGCGACGCAGTTCCATCACGATGTCCAAGAAGCTCATGCTGTCCAAATCCATCTGGTCGCGGAACGAAACGTCATCTTTCAGCCCCGTGAGGTCTTCATCAGGCTCGATGTCCGACAGAATTTCCAGTACCGCTTCACGGATTTCTTCCTTAGTCATGGTTTAATCCCTTTATAAAAAATGAAAACTTTCAGGTTCTAGTTTATATTTCTGGGAAATATGTTATCTACTAAGATTTACATTTTGAGGTGGGAAACTTTTTTGCAAAATTGTTTCCCCCTCAAACTCCCCCTTCAAAAAACTCTTAATCACGACTGCGTCGCAGGCAATTAATCTATTTTTATATATCTTTTATTCCTCAAACTTTTTAATAATCACGACGGAATTAATCCCCAACATTCCGAACGACGTATTCAGAATATAACGCGCATTTTCCAGTTTTTTCGGAGCGTCAATTACTAGATTCGGCAACGCACATTCTTCGTCCAGCTCATCAATATTCAGACATGCATGACACATTCCGTCCTCGAACGCCGGAAGGTTTCCTGCCAATTCCAGTGCTCCAGCCGCCCCCATCGCGTGACCAATAAAGCCTTTCGTCGCGTTAAAATGCGTTTTCGGACAATCGACAAACACTTTCCGCAAGCCGGAACATTCCTGAATATCCCCACTGTGTGTCCCCGTCGCATGGAGGTTCACGATGTCGATATCCTGAGGCTGTAAATTCGCTTTTTTCAGCGCGTTTACGATACATTCCGCCTGCCGTTCCGGATTCGGCAACACAAAATCCGTCGCATCACTATTAATATTATATCCAACAATCTCGCCGTAAATTTTCGCTCCGCGTGCCTGTGCGTCAGAAAGTCGTTCCAGAACGTACATGCATCCACCTTCCGAAACAACGATTCCATTCCGATTTTTATCGAGCGGACGCGACGCTTTCACCGATTCCGCGTGCGACGCCAACGCGCCCTGATTATTAAACGCAGCAAAAATACCGAAAGTGTGAACGCTTTCCGAAATGCCACCAGCCAGTGCCACGTCACACTCTTGAAGCTGGAGCATCTGCATTCCCTGAATCAGCCCGGTATTTCCCGCAGCACAAGCCGCCCCGAGGCAGTAATGCGGACCGCTGATTTTCATGTTCACCGTCACTTCACCCGCTGGATTATTCGCGACCGTCCGCGGATTATGGAAGTGCGTCCACATGCTCGTATCATAATCGAATTTCGAGATATTATAGACTTCATTTTCCGTCTCGACATTTCCGTGTTCCGTCACGCCAATATACACGCCAACACGACTACGGTCAACCGAGTCCCAGTCCAGACCAGAATCATTCACAGCTTCATGAGAGCAGTAAATCGCGATACTTCCCGCACGAGTACCACGACGGAGTTCTTTTTTCGTCTGGTACTTCTGCGCGTCATAATTACACAGACCCGCGTGAGTTTTTCCGAAATAACGAATCTCATAATCCTGAATTCCTCCGCGACCTTCCAGTAACGCCTGACGAAATTCACCCAGCGTATTTCCATTCGGCGCAGTAAGTCCAATTCCTGTAATGACGACCCGTTCCATATCGACTCGATTCCCCTGTTTCCCCGAAAAAAGCTCTCTCAAAAAAATAAACAATTCTGTTGACCGTTTATTATAACATATTTTTTCAGTTCTAACAGGGGGACCGGAAAATCTAATCAATATTTTTTCTAAAATTTTTCCAGAATTAGATATTTTTCACTTCAACTTGTGAATTAATCCCGTAAGTTGGACATTTTTACCGTCAATATGGAGCGTGTGAAGCTCAATCGAGCGATTGTCAAAATACAGATCTCCCTTACGAAAACGGATAGTCATCATAACCGTTCCATCATGCCAATGCACCTCAATCGGCAACGCAGCGTCCTGCGCGACTTTTGAGAGAATTCTTCCCCAGATACGCGGACCGATAATTTTCATTTTTCCAACGGAAATGTTTACGAAATCCACGACCACGACGTTCGGTTCTACGACACGCGGAATCAATTCCATCGACACAACACCCTGAAATTCCGGCGCATTTACCGTTACTCCGACGCGGATATGTCCGTTTTCGAGAATTTCACCACGCGGATTACTCAGCTGGTGCGGAACGATTCCCGGACGTTTTTCACCAATCGCAATCGCAAGCCAATGATTTAACTCATCCTGTGTAAATGTCAGAATCCACGCGCTACTTTTTCGGATTTCACGCCGCCAATTATGAAATTTCAGTTCCATCGCATCGCTGTCCACTTCCGCCTGTACTCGCTTTTCAGGCGTAATTTCCAACGCAGAATAGAATTCTGGCACAGAATGAGTCGCGTGCCAAACATACAGACCAACTCCCCCTGCCGTCAGAAGAAAAAAGAAAAACAGAAGAAAAATCCAGCGGAAAATTTTACGCTTTTTCATGGGAAAATCCTTTCTGTGTTAAAACATCTCCTTTTAGCCTGAAAATTTCATATCCCACGGATTACACGGAAACCAGTAGTCTTAAATCTCCCACAGATTTAATGATTTTTGTTTCCGTGTTAAAATACAATGTGTTATTTTAACGTTTTTCTGTAAATAACGTTTCATACCGTATTTTCCGACACTTTCACGTTTTTCACATTTTCAGGTATGAAAAATTCAGGCTAAAAAAGGAAAGTTAAAATTATTTAATAACCACGAGCGAGTATTTTTTCTTCCCCATCCGCAGGACAATCGTGCTCTCACTGGCGAGATGTTCCGCGGTCAGGCGCGTACCAATGTCCGTGACGCGGTTATTATTAATGTACATTCCGCCCTGATCCAGCGCACGACGAACTTCCGACTTATTTTTCGCAGTTCCAGCCTTCACCAGCGCGTCACCAAGCGCGATTCCCGCTTCCAGTTCCGCACGGGTAAACTCAGCTGACGGTACGTCCATAAAAATAGAACGCAACTGTTCATCTTTCAGATCGCGAATTTCCGCACCAAAAAAGATTTCTGTCGCTTTCTGAGCCGCTTCCAGTCCCGCTTCACCGTGGACGAGTTTCGTGATTTCTTCCGCCGCACGACGCTGACCGAAACGCTTCTCCGGCGCTGACTGGTGTTCCGCGGTGATGGATTCCACTTCTTCCTGCTCCAAGTCCGTCATGAGGGAAAGAAGTTTCACCACTTCCGAATCTTCCACGTTCATCCAGTACTGATAGAACTGGTACGGCGAGCATTTTTCCGCGTCAAGCCACAACGCACCTGACTCGGTTTTTCCCATTTTCGTTCCGTCCGATTTCGTCAGCAACGGCGCGGTAATTCCGTAAAGCTGAACGCCTTCCATACGACGAGCCAAGTCGATTCCCGTAGTAATATTACCCCACTGGTCACTACCACCGACCTGAAGTTCACACCCATACGCACGATAAAGATGAACAAAATCGTACGACTGAAGGAGCATGTAACTGAATTCCGTGTAACTCAGTCCATTTTCGCGTTCCAGTCGGGATTTTACGGAGTCTTTCGACAGCATAACATTTACCGGAAAACATTTTCCAACATCACGTAGGAACTCAATGAACGTTTTATTCGCAAGCCAGTCGTAATTATTTACCAGAACTGCATCTTCAGGACCATCACCAAAATTCAGAAAACGGCCAATCTGCTTTTTAATACACGCCACATTATGCGCGACCGTTTCCGGTGTGAGCTGTTTCCGTTCCGCACTTTTCCCACTCGGGTCACCAATCATTCCAGTCGCCCCACCGACGAGCGCGATTGGCCGATGTCCCGCCTTCTGGAAACGACGCAGAATCATTAACGCCATCAGATGTCCAACATGAAGACTATCCGCAGTTGGGTCAAAACCGGCATAAAGCGCACGGGGTTTTTCCTTCAGCCAGTTGGAGATATTCGCATCATCCGTCGTCTGAAAAATCTGCTTGCGCCAGCGCAATTCTGCAATCACGTCACTTACCGGTTTCATCATCGTTTCCATCCTTTATTTTACAGGAAATTCAAAAAATTATAACAAGAAAATATAATTCTCACTTTTTTATTATACTTCATTCCCGATTTTTCACAAGGGGGAGTGCGTAGCTGGACAATTTTCTAATCTTTCTGATTTTCTAAAATTTCCGACTTTTTAACTTTTCCTATTTAATTATTTTCAAAATATCAAAT
>JAUNAI010000480.1 GCA_030527705.1 Planctomycetia bacterium
TGGGAAAACGGGAATTTCTAGAAACACTGGAATTTCTGAAAATAACAGTGATGATAAAAACCAGAAAGCAGCCTTAAATCCGCGTTTAGTGTGGGTCTTAGCGCAGATTAATAGCGAGTCGGAAGAGACGCAGAAACAGTTACTTGCGCTTCTGACGGACACGGAACAGGATGAAAAAGTCCGACTGGCCGCAGCGCGTGGACTGGAATTTTTCCCCAAAAACAGTCGTGAAACTGCGACTTCCGCGCTAGTAGAAGTGCTAAATCAGCCGGATGTACCTGCGAAACTAGCCACAGAAGCGCGGCTAGTACTGAAACGGCTTCAGAATCCACCTTCCTTAAAAAAGGGAAATCCACCTAAAAGGGAAACCTCCTAAAAAAAGAAAATCCACCTAAAGAAAAGTTCCTCTAAAAAGGAAGGCAGAAATTTAACCACGAAAGTATCCTAAATGGTCCGTCGCTTTTCTAAATCAGCCGGTTTTTCCAGCCTGGAGGTGAAATGTCTCCTGCTTTTTGGCGTATTTCTTGTCGGCGTAATGTCCGTAAGTTTCATGCTTTACTGGTATGTGACCGAATCGGTAGTCGCTCAGCGTGACCCAGACACTGCGCGACTACTGGCGGACCGTGCGTTACTGATTAAGCACTGGGGGAAACTGGAATCCAAGAAAGAATTCCTCTGGGTCGTAAATCAGCTGACGGACCAGCTTTCCGAGCAACAGTACGAGTGGGAAATGGTGGATCCCAAGTCTCCGGAAGCTGCGCGAGATAAAAATATTCAGAAAATGCTGACCGTAGCGGAACAAGAACCGGGAAAACAGCTGGAGCCGCTTGGAGCACTGGACGGGGATAAATATTTATATTATAAGCCGGTATACGCGGAACAGACGTGTCTGGATTTATGTCATAACGACTTGGATGCCGTCCGTCGGCTCGACACAGCAGTCGGAGAAGTTCCACGTGATTTACTCCAGGTCGGCGACCTGATGACGATTCTCTGTGTCCAGATTCCCAATGGTCCAACGCAGTTAACGATGACTTGGTTCTGGAACATGCTCCTGACCGTTGTCGTAATCACCGTTTTTCTAGGACTTTTCGCTTTTTACGTCACGATTCGGTATGTCATTATCCGTCCGTTACGTCACCTACGCGAGGTAAGTACAGCCATCGCGCATGGTGACATGGAAGTCCGCGTCGATTTACATACGGGCGACGAATTCGAGTCGTTAGGACAGGCTTTTAACCGAATGTTACACGGTTTAATTAACTCACAGCGTGACTTACGGCGTGCGAATCAGACGCTGGATAAGAAAATCGAGGAACTCGGCCGAATGAACCTGCAACTGCGGGAAATGAACCGCGTAAAGAGTGACTTTTTAGCAACGATGAGCCATGAACTACGGACGCCGCTAAACAGTATTCTGGGATTCAGTGAGGTTCTGGCGGACATTCAGGCGCTCGATGATCGGCAACGGCGTTACGTCCATAACATTCAGAATTCAGGGCGGATTCTTCTCGCCATGATCAATGACGTGCTGGACCTCGCGAAAATGGAAAGTGGACGTGCTCAGGTTCACTTGACAGACTTTTCACTGGAACACATCATCGCGGCGCAGTGTGACATGGCACGGCCACTGGCGGAAAAGAAGACGATTTCACTGAGTTATGACGTACCGAAAGGATTACCGATGGTGCATCTGGACCAGAACCGGATTCAGCAGATTCTGACGAATTTACTCTCCAATGCAATTAAATTCACTCCAGATGGTGGCGTAGTAAAAGTGACGGTGACACCGGAAAATACGCGTGAAGGTGGAGAGGTTAACCCGGAAACTACTACATTCCTCCTCGCGGTCAGTGACACGGGCGTCGGCATGACGGAAGAAGACATGAAAAACATTTTCGAGAAATTCCGTCAGGGGTCTTCCGCAATCGGAAACAGCATGATGACGCGTGAACACTCCGGGACAGGTCTTGGCCTCTCCATCGTGAAGGAAATCTGTCGGCTTCTCCACGGCGAGATTACTGTTACCAGTACTCCCGGAGTCGGTTCCACTTTTACGGCCCGTT
>JAUNAI010000481.1 GCA_030527705.1 Planctomycetia bacterium
CTGATATGAATCCGACTGTAAGTTCTGAATATCTGAAAAAACTTACGGAGGAAATTTGCCGAAAGTGTGTGTTTTACGTCATTCCGGTCATGGAGCCGACGGGGACGGAGCGCGGTTGGATCCGGTTTAACGGAAATGGTTATGATGTGAATCGGCGGTGGAATGAAGTCGATTTAACGTCAGAGAATTCGCGCGCTCTGCGTCCTGAGTGTTGGTACGTAAAGCGGAAAATTTTGGAACTAAATGCGGAAAATCCAATTACGCTTCTGGTGAATCTCCATAATGACACGGTCACGGATTATATGGACGCGGTGGGAACTGAAACGTATCACGATGCGTTTTGGAATTTCGAGCGTGCATTGACCGCGACGGGGGTTTATGACCCACTGCCGAAAAAACCGTGTAAAATCATTCCGAGTGTGGATTCCGAGGTTCCGACGACGTTTTCACTCTGGTGGGATGATGGAATTCCGATGGTAATGATTGAGCAGAAAGTCTCGAAAAATAGGACGTTAAACAGTTTTCCTTCCGTGACCGACTCTCAGACACGTGGTGCGTGGCTTGCGGTGTTAATCGAGAAGTTTTTTGGGAAATTTTAAGAAATTTTGGGAATTTAGATTTGAAAATGTTGACTTTTTCCTGATTTGTGGTATAACTTGAAAAGTTTGTAATTATTGATCCTGTGATAGAGGACTTCAATGTCGTAATTAGAGATTGGTGAAATTACACGGTTCACGGACTGAAAACGTTAAGCCGTACGTGTTAGAAAATAAATTGTAATTTATAAATTAAAATAGAATTACTTCCCTTTACATGGGCTATATATTACGTTACAAGCTTTATGGTGTATGTTATACACGAATTTATTTATTACTTCCCTATTTATTAATTATTTTACAGAAAGGTTCCCACTATGACACAGACTCGCCGTCAATTTCTTCAGACCGCCGCAACTTTTGCAGCTGCTGCGACCGCGATTCCTTTTACTGTTAATCCGAAACCCGTTTGGGCGCAGGCTCCGAGTGACCGTCTCCGAATGGGTTGTATCGGTGTCGGAAGCATGGGACAAGGTGACGCACACGGTTTTAACGGTCTCTGCGACATCGTAGCGTTATGCGACGTTGATGAAGAGTATGGTCTCGCCCGTACAATTAACGCTGGTATCGGAAAACGTGACGCGAATGGAAACGTTATTAAACCGGATACGTATAAGGATTATCGGCGTATTCTCGAACGTGATGATATTGATGTGGTTTCTATCGTTACGCCTGACCATTGGCATGTAAAAATGGCTGTGGAAGCGTTACAGGCTGGAAAACATGTTTTCTGTCAGAAACCGTTGACGCTGACGCTGGAAGAAAACCTGATTATCCGTAAGGCGTGCGAACGCTACGGAAAAGCGTTTCAGATTGGTACGTGGCAGCGTTGCCAGCGCGACCAGTTTGTGAAAGCGACACTGATGGTCCGGAAGGGTTATCTCGGCGACATTAAGAAAATCACGTGTGACATTGGTGCTTCTCCAACATCTGGTGATATTCCCACTATGCAGGTTCCTGCGACACTTGACTGGGAACTGTGGCAGGGGCCGGCTCCTCGTCATGAATTCCGCGGACAGCGTTCAGATACGAATGGAAACTGCTTCGGACAGACGCGATGCCATTACGAATATCGTTGGTGGTATGAATACTCCGGCGGTAAATTCACCGACTGGGGTGCACACCATATCGACTGTTCGTTGTGGGCACTTAACCTTCAGACGCCTGGTACCGGTCCGACTACGTTCGAGTGTGTCCATGCGGAACACCCCGTTGAATTCCGTGATGGTTACCCGGTTGTGGACAATCGGTACAACACCAGTCACAATTTTGATATCAACTGTAAATTCGACAATGGAATCGAAATGCACGTGGTGAGTCACTCTCCGGACGGAAATGGTATCCTGTTCGAGGGAACGAAAGGTCGTATGCACGTTAGTCGTGGACGTTGCAAGGGAAAACCGGTCGAGGAACTTCCGGCGGATGCCTTCACCGAAGACGATTATGTAGAACTCTTCCACGGAAAACCGT
>JAUNAI010000482.1 GCA_030527705.1 Planctomycetia bacterium
GGATACACGCAGAATGTGGAAAATCGTTCCGCTCACACTCCGGATGAATGGCAGATCATGGTGAATGAAATTACCGAAACGGAAGTTCACGAAAATAAATTGAGCGCAAGATTAAAATTTTGGAAACAGAAGTTCAGAGAGGAAGAATACCAGAAAAAACGCGAATATAAAATACTAGCACAGATAATCGGGTTTATCTTAATCATTTTTTGTGGATTAATGGGGACTCTGGTTCCTGAGCCATATAAGGAAGAAGTCGTGATTTTAGATGAAATGGAAAAAGAGAAAGAAATGAAAGAAGTCGCACAGCTTTCCGCCATGAAATGTAATGCCATTCGGATTCTGGTTCAGGAATTCCATTATAAGCATGCGTGGATAAATTTAAATAGCTTACGTAGACAGAAACTTTCATCAGACATGCAGAAAGAGCTGGACCAGTTGGAGGCGTTAATCCGGTACTCGGAAGAATATTATAAGATGGTAGGTGAATTTTTGAAAAGCGTGCCAAAACCGACAAAGATGAAGGAGGGTGACTGCGAGTTGGCGGGATATGTTAATGAAGTCGCGCGATTCTCCACACCAACTGGGGAACAGATTGCGCTTGCGCTGGAGAAGCCGACAGTCGGAAAGTACGATTTATATAAAATGGTATACCATCACTATTTCGCGCCGGAACTGGAAACGGGAAAGAGATATTCTACGCTCTGTTACGCTGCCCTAGAAGGTTCACGAGAGGGCGGAAATCGAGAATTGGCGAGGAATTTATTAAGTGACATTTTCGAGAAAGGAAACGAAAAAGAACGTCAGGCAGCAAGACTGTTACTGGATGAATTCTGGCGGGAAAATATAAAGAATGACAGTCTATAAACCTACTGCGTCATCAGGATAGGGAGTTGACGTTTTTCGGAATCATGGTATAATGTCAGAAAGAACAGAATTTTTCTGTTTTATATAATAATGTAAAATATAAAGGAGAATTGGGGAGAATTTTATGTTTTATGAACCACCACTGACGCAGTATGATGTGAATTTTCGGATTTTGGATATTCCGGTGCGAATCCATCCGTTTTTTTGGGTGTTAGTGCTGTTTTTGGGAATGAATGTACCGAATCAGATGGCGTTATTACTGTGGTTTATCGTGGTAACGGCCTCAATTCTCGTTCATGAACTGGGACATGCGCTCGTGATGCGACATTACGGAATGCAACCGAGAATCGTGCTGTACAGTTTCGGTGGATTAACGATTTTCGATCGGACATATCATTTACGGTGGTTCGAGAATATTCTGATTAGTTTTGCGGGGCCAGCAGCAGGATTTTTGTTGCTCGGAGCACTGACACTGTTATGTATCGTGACGGGAAATCCGCAGATTCTGGGATATTTTCCCGTTATCTTAGGACTGGGTGGGAGTCTGGCTCCCATCGGAAACGTAACGACGACGCAGTTAGTGCTGTTTCTAATACAAGTAAACCTATTTTGGGGAATTTTGAACCTCCTCCCGGTTTTTCCGCTGGACGGCGGACAGATATGTCGAGAATACTGCGTTTACCGTGCGCCTCAGACAGGATTGATGCAGTCGTTGAAAGTTTCTTTCATCACCGCAATTATGTTGGCGGTCTGGTTCTTTTTCGGTGGACAGATTTTTGCAGGAATTTTATTCGCGTGGATGGCGATTTCCAATTACCAGATTCTCCAACAATTTTCACAGCGACCGTGGTAAAAAAAGGAAAAGAACATCAAAAAAAGAGTAAAAAAGGGGAGGGGATAAGAAATTTTGGAAAAATTTGGCATTTTTTGAAAAATTTCGCGGAAAGTACGGGTTATAACTGTTAAAAAAACCGATAAAATAGATGTTCAGACGTATATTGCCAGAAAAAAAGGAGACTCAGTCGGTTCTGGGTATTTTTTCGGCGAGTCAGAGTCATTCACAGAAAAGTGATTTGTCAGATCGAAAAACGGTTTGCGGGGTGTATCGGCATTTAAGACGTTTTCGATCGACAAGTCGAGGATCCTAATGGAGGAAATTGTGGCTAAAGCAAA
>JAUNAI010000483.1 GCA_030527705.1 Planctomycetia bacterium
GGTTGTGATGGCGCAGGATGACGCGGCTGCTGACGATTCGGGCGCGAAAAAGGAAAGCATTTTGATGTGGACGTATCGTTCGCTGGGTCCGCTCTATAGTTTCGTCTTCCTCGGCATTTCTTTTGCTCTGGTAGCTCTTGGTTTCAAATACTTCATCGCTCTGCGTCCGACTACGAATGTACCGGCAGATTTGCAGGCGCAATTTGAGGAATTAGTCACGAATCGTCAGTTCTCCGAGGCTTACGAGCTGGTGAAAGAGGACGAAACGTATCTCGGTAAAGTTCTTGCCGCTGGTATGGCGAAAGTCGCTTCCGGTTACGATAAATCCGTTGCCGCGATGCAGGAAACGTCGGATGACATCGCGATGGGTTATGAACAGGGTCTGAGTTATGTCGGTTTGATTGCCGCGACCTCCACGAGCGTTGGTCTTCTCGGAACGGTTCACGGGATGATTATGTCTTTCCAGGTTATCGCGACCGCGACCGCCGCGCCGAAACCGAACGAATTGGCTGGTGGTATTTCGACGGCTATGTTCACGACGCTGGTTGGACTTGTCGTTGCTATTCCGGCTGTGTGCCTCTTCCAGTTCCTGAAAAACCGTATGGACCGTATTGTGTTCGAAGTCGGTACCATCAGTGAAGACCTGATTGGTAAACTCCTCGCCGCCGCCCAGAAGAAATAGTTTTTGGCGGGTGTAATCCTGGAAGGAGGAAAATATGGCTAGAAGACGCAGAAGCGGTGACGGTCCCGAGAGTGACATGACGCCGATGATTGATATGGTGTTCCAGCTCCTGATTTTCTTCATGATTTTGATTAATTTCGCGGACGCTGACCAGAACGCGCGTGTCAAGTTGCCGGAAAATGATATTGTGAAGCCGCCGGAACAGCCAGTTCCGGATGCGGTAACATTACAGATTGCGGCGCAGGAAAAGAAACGTAACGAGTATAGTGTACTTATCGGCGCGGAAGAGTTCCTCGGCGAAAAAGACCTGAAACGTTTGAAGGCGGCATTGGACAAAGAAGTTAAATTTGTCAAGACCGAGAAGAAAAAAACTGCGAAAGACATGACGATTATTCTTCGTGTGCACAAGGATACCCCGATTGGGTTTGTGAACAAGGTAATTCATACGTGTCAGGAAGCGGATTTGGAAAACTTTGCACTCCGTGCAACGGCAAAGGTTAAGTAAAGTTTAGAAGGATTTATAATGGCACGTAAAAGAGAACCAAGTAAGAGAGTCCAGAGCGACATGACGCCGATGATTGACATGGTGTTCCAGCTCCTGATTTTCTTCATTCTGACGTTGAATATTGTGGATCCGGAAGGTGACTTTTATCTCCGTTTGCCGAAACCTGGTTCCGCGCAGGCTCAGCAGAATGACATGATGACGAAACCGTTACGTATCACGCTTGTGAGTAATACGGATGGTGATTTGACTCGTGTTCATGTGGGCAATAAAGCGTGTAAAATGAGAACATCGACCGACCCGGATGAGAATGACGTCCGCGCGAAGATTCGTGCTGAGATGGGTAATGCCGCCGGTGCTCCGGAAGATTTCGAAATCGAGCTTGGTTGGGGTGGTCCGGGTGCGACCTCCCTGAAATACCGCTATGTTCTGAAAATGGTGGGTATTTGTACTGGAGAAAGAGAACCGGATGGTTCCGTGAAAACGCTGGTGCAGAAAATTAAGTTCATTCAGTGATTTTCACATGAGACGAAAAGGCGTGTCTGATTTCGGTTGGACGCGCTTTTTTCATGGAGAATATTTTAAGGAACGGATTTTGCGGTTTTTATGTTTAAAAATTCAGAAAATCAATTAAGAAAACGGACTACGGTAGTTTTAGTCACGCGGCCACAGGGACAGGCGGAAGAGTTGGAGACATTATTACGGGCGGAAGGAATGGATGTTCTGTTTCAGCCGGTAATCGCAATTGGGCCGCCAGCGGATAATTATACGGCATTGGATGAGGTCGTTTCACAGTTAAAAACGTTTCAGTGGGTAGTTTTTTCCAGCTCGAACGGTGTGGAGGCTTT
>JAUNAI010000124.1 GCA_030527705.1 Planctomycetia bacterium
CATCGTTGGGGAGAACTTCTCTGGTCTCGATATTTTTCACCATCCGCGCCATCGGAATTACGCCTGAATAGCGATGCGGGCTGTATCGTGGGAGGGCTTTCCTTTGGTGGGATGATTTCCCCGTTCATTGGAGATGTTTTCCAGCAACACGGAATCCCGGTTCACTGTGGAATCCGTCTTGCGACAGTGCGTTATGGAAATCAGATTCCTGCCTCTTACGCATTTCGGTGGAACCTGCTGAATTGTCTTCCGTGCGGTGGTTGGCGAATTGCACGACTTTTGGCTGTTTTTTATCTGCGTACGAATTTTTTACGTCGGACATTCGCTCGAGACGAGATGTGCCGTCAATTAGTGCGTTCGCCAGCACGACGTTGTCATCGTGTCCTGAAAATGATTGCGAATTGGCGTGAAAATGAGATTTCCCATGATTTTCCGATAGTACAGATTCATGGCACACATGATGGAATTATTCCATTTTCTCTTGTAAAATCTCCAGAAGTGATTCGACTGGAAACTGGTCATATGATGACATTAACACGTCCGATGGAGGTAAATCGGGAAATACAGAGTATTATTCGAAAAAGATCACATTCGATGTAATAAGGTGGTACCTTTTCAGCAATTTTTTGAATTTAAGAGGAATAAGAGTGTCGATAATGGAGGAGAATTAGTGAAACTATGGAAGATTTATAAAATTCCAGAAAAATTGGGGGAATTTTTTAAAAAAGTGGAAACCCCTCCTTGACATGATTTAGAAATGTGGTATAGTATAGACATCATGAAGATTGACGTGATTGACAGGGGTCATGAGGCGTTAAAAGAAATGATATGGCAGTGTGGCTCAGTTGGTAGAGCAGCGGGGTCATAATCCGCATGTCGGGGGTTCGAGTCCCTCCGCTGCTATTGGGATGGGGTTTTCGTTCCAAAAATCTTCCGTAATGCGTATTTTACGTGTTGTCGTTGATGTGGAGTGATGACCCACGGAGGTTGATAGCGGAGTCGAGAATCGTAGGAGTAATTTTCTAAAAAATGTGCGAGCTCCTACGATTTTTTTTATTTCTTGCACTATCCCCCCTTGCAAAAGTTATTATTTATATTATATTTTATACTATAGCCCATCAAGCTATATCGCACATCTCCAAAAAAGATGTAAATTTTCAAAAAAATTCCGGCTTTTTAGTTGCCTAACGCCTTTTTGTAGGGTAAACTACAGATATACGGCATTTTGGGCAATATGTGCAAAGTTTGCCGTCTGTGCAGAGGATTGGAAGCGGGGAAGGGTTTCTGATTCAGAACACCCCGTCGGACTTCGTCCGCCACCCCTCTTGGAAAGAGGGGAATTTAGGACGGCTCAAGTAGGAGGGTTTTAAAATGTTCCTTTCCGCTACGGATACGCTGGAAAAAATCATCGAAAAGCACGGAATCGGGGTACTCAGTCTGTCTTTACAGACGATATGGAGTATGGCGCAGAAGAGTAAAGACGCGACCGCTATGACGCTATGCGACTTTTACGAGCTTTATTACAAGCCGGAGGTGTCGATGGCGAAGGGAGTCAAGCAAGGTACGCTAGATTGCAGGGAGAAATCCCTCCGCAACTGGGCGGAAATTACGGGCGACCCGGAACTGACGAAAATCGACAAAAGTACGCTATGTCAATACGTTGCTGGACTGCGTAAAAAAGGACTTGCGGACGTTACGGTTCGGAAACATGTAAGCGCAATTTCGTCGGTCTTAAGGTACGCGGGACCACCGACGGATCGGGCGAGGGAAGCAAAGGGGATTATTCCTTTTCCCCCCGCATTTCCGCCGGTTAAAGTGCCGGACCCGGATGTGTCGAGTAAAACGCCCGATATGGAGGAATTCCGCCAGATTTTACGTGCGTTAAGGACGGCGAATGCGGAGGGAGAGCTTTACGACGGAATCCTTAAAGGGGACTGGTTTTGTAACGCCTACCTTTTCATCTGGAATACCGGCTTGCGATACTCGGACGTGATGGCGGTTCGGTGGGACGATATACGGAAACGGAAAGGTCGCGCGGTGTTGACCGTTCGCTCGGTACATGAAAAGACGGGAAGAGAAAAACAGATTCCGCTCAATCAGGCGGCGATTGACATCCTAAATCAGATGCCGAGGACGAAAGAGAAAATTTTTTACTGGCCCAAGTCGGAGCGGACTTTTTATGCAGACCGTCTGAAGCTGATAAAGAAGGCGGGGTTGGCGACGACGAACGCAGGGACTTTTCACGCGATTCGGCGTATGGTGGGTACGTATGTGCCGGACGCTACGCTTGTTTTAGGGCCTACGACAGCGGCGACGACGCGGATGTACTACCAAGCGATTGAGCGTTGGAGAGTCTGGAACAGCCTTTTGCAACGACTGGAGTAGAGTATGACTAAAATAAAAGAAACTAAAGAAAGAGCGACGGTTTACATTTACACGACGACCCGCATTCCAGAGCGCGTTTTTAGGGAGTTGATGGAAGAGGCGCGGGCGCGTGGAGTGTCGAAGTCAAAGCTGGTGGCGGAGTTCATCGAGCGGGCTTTACTGCCAAAATAGTAAACCAACAAAACAGTAAAACAAAAAACGAAATCTTTATCAAAAATGAATGTCGGACTATCAACCCGGCACAGTACATCTAGAAAAAGATACCCAAAATGTAGCTAAATAAGGGTCAATGTGTACCCACGGAGCCTGCGGTGTGTCCAGTTTTGGACAAAAGAGAAGGAGGCTGGCAGGGGTGGGGAAGGTGTGTGAAGTGAAAGGGGGTGTGGATATGGAAGCATGGCTGAATGACATTACGACTATTTTGGCGTTTTTGTGCGCTATTGTGTTTTTTTTGTGGGATTTGTAAAGACTAAAAAGAAAGGCTTTAGAAAGGTAGTTAGCATGTGTGACATGAACGAAAACGAATTGACGGACGCGCTGTTCGAGTTGAAAACGAAACCGAAGGAGGAGATGCCGATTCTGTCGGAGACGATGCCGTACTTGAAAGACCCGGCGGGGTGCTGGGTACGCGGACGTCCCCGTCCGCAATGACAGCGGAAACAATTACGGATGCGGACGGGGACGTCCGCGTACCTAGTCGTTTAAAACCCGCATTCCGTCTGACTGATTCCGAGCGGTGACCAGTCGCGGAGGGGGTAGACGTTAAAGTCGAGGTAAATAGCCTGTGCGTTTTCGCCGAGTTTCAGTCCGTTAGCGTCGAGTTTCACCTCGATAGGGTGTCCCTGCACGTCGAGAGCGCGTTGGGCGGGTTTTCCGTTAGCCGGACGACAGCGAGAGCCGAAGTTCAGTAAAGACGCTTTCCACGGTGTTGCGGAGGTGAGCGTGTCGCGAACCTTGATGGTGTAGGAAACTTTCGCGAAACGGTGCTTACCGCCCGTCGGAAACGCCAAGCACTGTGGGACTTCGATTCCCTCGTACGCTATGGAAATTTTCTCCATTCTCGCGGACTGAGCCGGTGCGCCCCAGAACTCACTGACGGAGACGGTGTTGGTGTAAAGGAAAATCCACGACGGTGGGAAGTCCTTATAATACCGGGAAATACTTAAAACTGTCACGGTCTGCGGGCGTGTGAGTACCAGCGGTTCTCCTGCGGTGTTTTCGACTTTCCGCCCGTCCACGACGTCCGCGCCACAGTGAACTTCTTCCACCTCGGAATCCCAGCTGACCTCCGGGGGCCACTCTTCCGGATTCTCCGGTTTTTCGTCTTCGGCCAGCTCGACGGTAATATCCCAGAGCATCGTCGCGCGGTTCTGATAAGTTATTGGCTTCCGACTTGTTGGCGTAACCGTCCGGACGCGGTAACCATTCCACCGTCCGCCAGCCTGCGGGAGTTCCGGAGATTGGAGGATTTCCTCCCACTCCTCGTCGAGGTCCGTTGCGATGGCCGTAAAGTTGAGCGTTTTCGTACCCGTGACGCTCTTTTTTTCGTCCTGATAGTCCTGTTTTCCGCTGGTGCTATTTTGGGGTCCGACTAGTAACGGCATGATTTCTCCTTGTGTTTCCTATTCTGGTTTATACACCAACTCGGGAAAATACGTTTCAAAAAACGCATTTTGACACACGGCCCAGACGGGACGGGGGGCGATGGTTTTCTTTTTCGACCATGATTCCCATTTCCGCGACAGTGCGACGTGCGGTTCTCGGAAACGGACTTTATGGGTCCGGCGTGTTTTTCCGGACTTATTTTTCCGGTTTCCGTTACCGAAGATGTAGGCCCCGCCTCCGCGCTGCGCCTTGTACCCGTGGCGGATGGTGGAGATGTAGTAGCCGACTTCCCAGCGTCGATTAATTTCGGTTTCTCCGCCGTATTCTAGCACAGTGAGAATCTTTTTCACGTTCTTCCCGCCGTTCCGCATGTCAAGGTAGACACGGATGGTGCCGTCTGTGACTTTATAGTAAAGGTTCGACCGCATCCACTCGTCCTTCCAGCCAGGGACGTCAGAGGGATGGGTGAGTGGTCCTTCTCCTGGTTTCGAGGCTTTATTCCAGCGACGGAACCCAACGTCTTTCACGTCCTTGATTCGTTCACGTCCCCCGCGTCCCTGTCCCGGCGCGACGGCGTGTTTCCCACGCATGAAGTCGGTTGGGCTTTTCCGGAGCGTGAACCAGTCGCTCTCGCGGTGGCTCCAGTGGTATAGTTTATACTCTACCGGAATTACCTGTTTTTTCCCGGTCGCGCGTCGGATTCTCTTTTTCACCGCCCGCCATATCCAGACCGCCGCCTGATTCGCGTTTTTTACGATTTTCTTTTTCACGCCCATTTTTAGCGGTTTACACCCGTCCTGAAGGACTTTCGGCGTGTAGTGCACGACGGTTAAAAAACTCGGAGTAGCTGACATTTTAGAGCCTCCCTTTTAGCATTCTCGCGATTGCCCGCTTCGTTTCCGCGTCGGTGATGATTTCACGTCCGGTTTTTTTGTCCGTGGCGGTTTCCGCGTCGGTGTCGGAAAATTTCGGGACTAAAAAGTCCAGCGGTATAATGTTTCCGTCCACTCGTGAACTGTTTAAAATCGTTGCCGCCAACGCGCTCGTGTGTTCCCAGTCGGCGCGTGTTTTCGCCTTCAGCATCCAGTCCAGCTCGCGGAGGGTATAGGGGTCGGGAATCTGTCCGAGAATGCCGGCGTAGCGGTAAATCAGACGCCATACGCGGTCGGGGTTTCCTGTGTTTCCGCCTTCCTTTCCAGTTGCCTCGTCGCTTCTTCCCTGCTTTTCGCCAGCGTCCGCATCATGTCCTGAATGGCTAGACGCTCCATAGTAGGGAAAAAGTCGGCTAGTGCCTCTAAAAGTGCCGTCTGCGCGGTGATGAGCGTGTCTTGCTTGTGTGCGAGCATGAAGTCAGAGACGCTGACACCCGCGGTTTTTCGTTGTTCGGACGTGATAAGTGCGAGCAGGTCCACCAGCAGAACCGCGTCGGTCGCTACGGCTTGTAACGTCGTGGGGTCACTGACGTTCAGAAGGTCGAACGGTCGCCCTTTATACTCGATTTTTTCACGGATCTCACGGAACACACCGACGTTCAGAGCGATGTACCACGTGCGGTTTTCGGTATCCTTGTAAAATGACATTTTTTGAGTCCTTTCTAGTTAAACTCCCACTAAATTCTCCGCGATTTTCTTCGTATAGTCGCGGGTTTCTTCGTCTGTTTTTTGTCTGGCTGCGAACTTCTCGGTCAGAATTTTCTCGATGTTCGCCAATTTCGCCACTTCGGGGGACTGCTGAAGTTGGTCCAACTCGAATTCTTTCCGGAACGCCTCGACGCTTCCGCGTGTCATAGCCTCCACAGGTCCGGTCGGTTTCGCGAGTTCCTCCATAAGCGACTTAATGGACGCTTCCAGTTCCTGTTTTGCGGTTTCGTACTGCGTCTGGTAATGGTCCTGATTCCCAATGGTCGTGTCGTAGCGTTTTTTTGCCAACTCCAGTATTTTCCGCTCCGCGTCGGTGATTTTTCCGTCGGCGGTTGCAGACTGGAGGCGTTTTTCATAGTGTGCGCGAGCCTCTTCCGTGGCGGTTTTCGCGGTGCTTAAGCGTCCTGCAGCCGTCTTGACCGCTTCGACCGGGTTAGCCTTCAGAAGAATGGAAAACGCCTCGGTCTCGGACTTCCGTTTCTCTTCATTTTTGCGTTTCCTTTCCGACGCGCTCCATTCATTCTGAAGTCGTGTAATTTCCGCCTGATTCCGCGCCTCTTCCTCCGCTTCTTTCCGTGCTTTTTCGGTTGCTTTCTCTTTCGCTTTTTGCGCTTCTTCAGCACGTCGAAGAGACTCTTCTTCCATTTTCCGCGCTCTTTCTTCCTCCGTCCGGAGTCTTTCAGCCTCGATAAGTTGTGTTTTCCGTTCCTCCCCGACGGCCTTCAGCGCGTCCATTTCCTTTTTCGCCTGCTCCGCGGAAAGTTTCCCGATTTCGACGAGTTTCTGAAGTTCCGCGTCGCGTGCGTTCACCTTCGCGTCGACCGCCTCCAGCTCCTTCTCCAGCGCGGTTTTCGTTTCGTTCTCGATTTCCTTGAGCAACTCTTCCCGCACCTCCGCCGTCGCCTTCAGCGCATCCCGCTTTTCCCGCTCCGCTTCCACTTCCACGGTAGTTAGGGCGTTCCGTGCTTCGGTGAGCTTCTGATTGATTTCCTTCTGTGTGGCAGTCGCTTCTTCAATTTGCTTCTGAAGTTTGTTTTCTTTTCCAGTCCAATAGGCTACGGGATTGTAGGAGTTATGAGTTTCGTTTAGCTCCGTTTTAAGTGCACGAATTACTCTTTTATTGGCGTTCGACTCTTTTTCCAGCGCGGAGACGGTTTCCTGCGCCTGAATTTTTCGCAGGTTTACGAATTTCCCTGCGGCATTTTTGACCTTCCCGGTCGTTTCGTCAAGGGTAAGGTTTAGACCTCGGTAGTTGTCATTCAGGAGTGAAACGATTTGCCTCGATTCTGCAAGCTCTCCTGTGTTGAGTTCTTCCTTTTCCTGAAGGAGTTTTAGGCGTTCAGCGTAAGCGTTGTGCGTTTCGATATTTTTTTCTAATGCTTCCCGTTTTTTCTTAAACGCTTCTGCCGATTCCAACGCAGTCTCTACCTCGCTCTTTCCCGCCGACACGCACCTCCACGTAACGGAAACGACCAGCGCAACCGCAGCTGCAAGAGCCGTAATTCCCGCCACAATTGCGACGATTGGATTAAGTGCCATCGTTATATTTAACGCCGCCCACGCACTATTCGCAAGCCAGACAGCACCAGTCAATGTCGCCATTGTAACCGATGCGAAACTTGACGCAATAAAAAGTGCCGTGGTGGTGAAAATATTTTTCTTTTTTGCGATTACGTTGGCGTTTTCGGCAGTAGTTTCTGTCGCGACTGCCGTTGCCAGAGCTACTTGTGTCGCGGTTTCAGTAACAGCAGAGGCGGTGTTCGCCAAGCGAGTCGCCTTCACTGCTTCTGTGATTGCTTTCTGCTCTTCCATAACGGTATTCAGTGCTAAAACCGCCACTTTTACCTGTTTTCCGACTTCAAACGCCGCCTGTGCCACGCCGAAAAACTTGGTAAAGGACGTGGCGCAGTCTAAAACCTTCTGCGAGACGGCTTCCAGCGGTCCTCCCATTTCCGACGCGGCACCTTCAATCCCCAAAAAACTACTCTGCAACGCGGAAAACGCCCCGGAAAGGTTTCCTGCGGAACTCGTACACGCCGCGATTCCCGCAACTGCGGCACTACTGGAAAGTCCCGCGTTCAGAATTTCCTGAATTGGACGCAGATTTTTCTCAAGATTTCCAACTTGTTCGTCGAATTCTTGAAAACGGGTAGCTACTGACTTAAAGCCACCTTCGGTATTGTCTACCGTCTTAATTTCAATTTCCGCTACGTTATTTTCAGCCATTGGAGGACTCCATGTTTTTCCGTCGTTTTTGTATTCAGGCAGTGAAAAACTCGCTCATTGCTTTTGGGTGTTCGTTCATCTTTGCAGTCATATTGAACACGCATACTAAACCTATTCCGATTCTTCAGTATGGTCTATATCTTTTCACGGGTTACGTACCGGTAGCAAGACAACCATCGTCCGCCTCTGAAAATGCAACAATTTATTTTACGCTCCTTGCGATTTTTATTTTAGTCGCGCTTCTTGGCACTTATACCTATTACCGAGCAGGAATGTCGGATTCTTGCTACAAAATTATAGAGGATAACATAACCCAAATTCTGAACGACAAGCTAAAATGGGAGCAGGAAAAAACACAACTTTTAGCGAAATTTCGGGAACTGGAAAATGCCGGCGAACTTGTTTTCCCTCCGTGGAGAGAAAACAGCTTCTCTAACCAGCGCACCTTTTACCTCCAGACCCTTTACGCCTACCAAGTCTATAAGGACCCGGAGCGACGCGCGAGGCAGAAACACCTCGCGGAGTCGTTAAAGCACGTTTAGGTTACAGGTCCCAGCGTCCTAAAAGGGAGGAAATAACGCGGATTACCGCTTTTCCGTCCTTCACGTCTTCCGTATGCGCAACCCAGCCGATGGCGGTGTCTTTCTCGTCGGTCGGCGTAACAGTCTGCGGTTTTAGGGGTGGAGATAATCCTGCCCCCTGCGTCTTTTTCTTTTTCACGGAACTAGAAAGTCCCGTTCCCTGAAACGCGGGCGCGACGTGCATTCCGAGAATCAGGGGAGCCGTCACTCCTTCCAGCGAGAACTCAAACGTCCCCGCCGTCGCGACGCGGATGGGATTTACTCTCCCCGCCTTGCTTTCCTGCATAGCGACGCCGATAAACCGACGTGCAAAACCACGACGCGTGTCGGCCGTTTCCTCCCGTGGGTATTCCGACGCGGGCCAGCACTTCCCCGTTTCGTCCAGCCACAGCAGGTCGCCGATGTGGATTCTCGCCCCCGGTGCGGGTGTTACGGCGATTGGGGAAGTGTCCCCCCATTTCCAGTTTAACCTGTTTTCAGTCATTTTTTACCCTTTCGACTATTCCGTCGTCGTGCTACGCAGTGAGAGCGTGACTGGGTTTCCAGAGAAGGTGGGTTTCAGCTCCGTCGCCCACGAAACGACTTTCCCGTTTTCGCGCGTTTCGTCCATTTTCGTGACGATGAAGTCGCCCGAAATTTCCCCGATTGCGGAGTCGTCCACCGTCACCGGAACGGCACTCCCCGACGCGAACGCAGCGCGTAACGCGGCAATGTCCGCCGGACTGTCTCCGTTTTCGTCCGTGAAGTTTTTGACCGTAAACGTGATACCGAGGTCGAGTTTTCCGTTAATATCTGAATTCATAAAATCTAAATTGTAAAAATTATAAAACTGACACAAAACAGTTAAGATAATGAGTATAAAACATGTATCTTGAAGAATAATTTCTCAAAATCCGAAAAATGAGGTCATGGGGGGCTTGAATTTCTAAAAATTTCTGGTAAAATAATAATGTTTTTGGGTGTGAATGGTTGCACTTTGCCGAAATCGTTTGTAGAAAGAGGTTTTCTATGGCAGTTACTTGTGTTGTTGGGCTCCAGTGGGGCGACGAAGCAAAAGGGAAAATCGTTGACTTTTTGACCGAGAAAAACGACATCGTAGTTCGTTATCAGGGTGGCGCGAATGCCGGTCATACCGTGGTTTTTGATGGTAAAAAGTTTAAACTCTCGCTGATTCCCAGTGGCATTTTCCATTCACATATTACGAATGTCGTGGCTGGTGGCGTTGTGCTAAATCCGGCGATGTTTCTGAAAGAAATTGCAGGACTGCAGGAACAGGGAATCTCGTGCAAAAATATGATTCTCAGTGACCGCTTGCATATTATCATGCCGTGGCATTTTGAAGAAGACCGGTTAATGAACGAAACAACGACGGGTGAGAGCATTGGTACAACTATGCGCGGAATTGGACCATGCTACCGTGATAAAGTCGGGCGTAGCTGGGCGATTCGGCTTGGCGACATGTATCGTGACACCTTTCCGGAACGTCTGCGAGCGATTGTTGCGCGTAAAAATAAGAATCTTTATGGTATGGACCCGGAAGGTGGAGAAACTCGACTCGACGCGGAACAGATTATTTCTGACCATCTGAGTTATGCGGAACAATTGCGTCCATACGTTGCTGATACGACAGCGTTCTTGTTGGATGCGTTAGATGAAGGGAAGAATATTCTGTGTGAAGGTGCTCAGGGTGCCCTACTCGACATCGACCATGGAACATTCCCGTACGTGACGAGTTCCAACAGTTCCGGTGTTGGAGTGTGTGGTGGTTCGGGTCTGCCGCCGCGTTCGATTCAGAAACTAGTCGGTATTATTAAAGCGTATAACACGCGTGTCGGTGGCGGTCCATTCCCAACGGAGCAGGATAATGAAATTGGTCAGCATATCCGTGACATGGGTAATGAATACGGCACGGTCACGCGGCGTCCGCGGCGTTGTGGGTGGTTCGACGCAGTTGCGGCACGTTATACGGCTCGTCTGAGTGGTGCCACTTCCTTGTCGGTTATGCTTCTCGACGTGTTGAGCGAGTTGCCGGAAATTCAGATTTGCACCGAATACGAAATTGATGGCGTGCGTACGCGGAATTTCCCGGGTCAGGTGGACGATCTGCGGAAAGTTATCCCACATTATATTACGGTACCAGGTTGGCAGCAGGATATTACTCAGTGTCGCACATGGAAGGAACTTCCGGAAAACGCGAAGAAGTATGTCCTTCTGCTTGGTGAAATCATCGGCACACCAGTGGAAATCTGCTCGGTAGGACCGGATCGGACACAGACGATTTTTGTTGAGAAATAAGTCCATTTTATGGAAAAGCGTCGGGGAAATGACATATTTTCACGGAAACTCGACAAGAAAATGATAGAAACTTCACGAAAATTCGACAAAAAGTTGACGAAAAGTTCGAAAAATCCAGAAATTTGAGAATTAAGGCTT
>JAUNAI010000484.1 GCA_030527705.1 Planctomycetia bacterium
GTACATTTTAGGTAAATCGTCCCACCAGCGAGAATTAACAGACCGAGAACGATAAACGCCAGAATCCGATAAATTCCGTTCAACGCCGACAGGTCCACAAGTGCGACTTTCAGCATAACCAGACCGAAAAATGCAAGCGACGTGTACCGTACAGCCCGTAAATTCCAGCGGATTCCGATTCCCAGCAGGCCCAGCGCGAAAACCGTCCACGTAACCGACACCGCTCCGAGTCGAGCGAGCGGGTAGTGAACGCCTACGAGGAAATTCATCTCCAACGACACCCACATCCAGAGATAAAAAATACTAACGCCCGCAAAATACTGCGCGAAAGTCCGTGTCATCGCCAATCGTGTATCGGCATGTTTTTCACCCAAGAATCCCGAAATATTCCGCGACCGCCACGCACTCACCGCCAGTAATACGAGACATACTCCCGGCGTGAGGAAATGTAACGTTCTTGACCACAGTTCCGGAATGGGTAATGTCCACAGTTCCAAACTTTCTATAAGATTCAGTTCCGGAACTCTACTTGTCCAAAATGTACTCCATCCCCACGGGTACGCTCCCTTCTCGATGAATATTATTCCCAGTAATTTCGTCAGCGCGTAAACCGCCAGAATAGCCGCTCCTACACGCACGCAGAGCGTCGCACGGTAATGCGGAATCCGTTCACACATACTCTGGAAACAGACACACGCGATGAAAATTAACGGTAACCGCCATGTCTCGAATTCCGACACGCCAAGCAAAATCGTCAGCGTCGCCAATCCGACATTCAACGCGCGGAAACTCCGATTTTCGCCAACGTGCTTCATTAAAAATGCGGCCATCAGATAAATTGGCATGATGATAAACGTCACTGTGTGAATCCGCGTGTCGAATTGCCATACAATTTCCTCTGTAAACTGGAATGGCACCTTTTCTCCGACCCAGCCTTTCAAGAAACCGTAAAAAGTCGTAGCGAAAATGAGCCAGCTAATGAACGCGAAAGCCAATTCCCACGCCGTCGCGCTCACCGGACGCACACGAAACCAGCGTTGCGCTGAAAAATGAAACGCGACCAAGAAAAACAGCGTCACGCCAAGATATAACACATGTAAACTAAACGGCTCTGCCAGCGTCGGCTGAATGTTACTTACCCACAGATACCCCGTTCCAACTAGCGCAATCCACGCAGGAATGAGCCACGCGCGGAATCGACGAATCAGCCAGATTCCCAACGCAAGAATGACGAGATATATCGCCAGGGCAGGCAAATTATCCTTCCAAAACGGGAAAATCACCGGGGACAGATATGCTCCGAGCATTCCCAGCGCCGCAATCAGCTGACTGTTCCACCGCAATGCAGAAACCACAAGTATAAGTGTTACCGCACAGCACCACGCTAGACCATATGTGTCGGGAATTAGATGATAAATAACTGTCGTGCCAAACGCCGAGAAATACAACACGCACGCTCCGCCCGCCACGAGCGCCTGTCCCAGCAGATTCAGCGTCGTTTTCCAGAGGAGCCCACCGACAGCATACATTCCCAGCCCTAACAGCGTCGTGCCGAGAATCCGCATTTCCGGCGAAACCCACCCACGGTCAATCGAGAATTTCACAAAAAATCCAAGACCGAGCACAAGAATCAGCATCCCAATCCGAATTAACCAATTCGATGCCGCAATAAACTCCCGGTCCGCGTCCGGTTCCATCACTTCTCGCCCGTACCAGAACCAGTTCCACCCCCGCGACATTTCCGGCATTTCAACCTTTTTCGGCACAAGTTTCACAACGGTTTTCACTGTCGTTTCCTGCTCTGATTTTACCGTACCCGACTCAGTATTCCAATTTTCCACCGTCGATGCGTCAAGCGTCAGCGGAACTTTTACAGTCACCACTTCAGAAACCGTTTTCTGAACCACTTCGGATTTCTTTTTCGGTAATTCTTCTTCCGTAGCCACACAGGGAGTATTTTTCTGAACAATAGCGTTTTCTGGAATAGAAACATTTTTCTGAATGGAAGC
>JAUNAI010000485.1 GCA_030527705.1 Planctomycetia bacterium
GATAACGTAAACAACACAGATAACGTGGACACGGCGCAGACGCTGTACGAATCGGCGATGAAAGCGAGCGAAGCGAAAAATTATGCGCAGTCCGCCCAACTTTTCCGACAGGCGGCGGAGCTGGGACACGCGGAAGCGCAGAGGGAATTGGGCGTGGCGTATATTCAGGGTCTCGGAGTGGAAAAAAATGGTAACGAGGCGGTCAAGTGGCTCCAGATTGCGATTATGAAAGGAAAAACGAAAGCTAAAAACTACTTGGAAGAGTACGAAAAAAATGAGGAAGCGGAAAAAATGCAACTCAACCTGCGCGACGGCTCGACGCCGGAAGGGGTGAAACTCACGGAAGATGGCGAAATTGAGGGTGTGGAACCGATTACGGAAGAGGCGGTGGAGTTGCCGGAAAGTCTGGAGTAAACGGATTCTACCTGAACATTTAGTGAATGGCAGTCTTTTCGGTAGTCATTTCAGCAACGTGAAATGACGGCAATTCAGAATTTTATAGTGTATCGGATATAAAATATTTGCTAGAAAATTCTCAGAAAATCGGGAAAACTCTTGACAGACGCGATTTTTTGTTTTATAATGAGTATTCTGGGTAGTTTTTAAGAAAACACCGATTAACTGGGAAGCGCGATTTAATCAGCGATTACTTAAGGAGACGCTGATTAAGTGGCCTTTTATAAAATAATGAGTTTTTTGAGACGGGTTAGGGTAAGTTTTAGGCTAAATTCATTACGCAAGATTCCACCCTTTCGGGAGGAACTTGCTACCCGAAAAGCCGGAACCGTCGTGGGGAGACAACATTTTAAATGTTGTTTTCTCCCCAGCCCCCTCTTTCAAAAACTTCTTGATCGCGACTACGTCGCAGGTATTTATTCAGCGTCAACTTAAGAAAGACCCCGACCCTCCGGCGACGGCGTCGCCCCCTTCCCTAAAATGGAAAACAAATTTTTACCTACCTCAAACAAGGAGAATTACATGAAAAAGACTCATTGGACGCGTCTTGCGGCGATGTCGGTTTTTGCGGCACTCGGAATGTTGGCGACGTGCGCGAATGCCGAAGTGAAAGTGACGAAAGCCTTTACCGATAACGCGGTTTTTCAGCGTGACGTACCGGTCTGCGTGTGGGGAAGTGCCGACGCGGGCGAAAAAGTGACTGTTTCCTTCCACGGAAATTCTGTTTCCACGACCGCTTGTGCCGAAGGTTGCTGGAAAGTCCAACTTCCCGCCATGGCTGGGACTTTCGACGGTCAGGACCTCACGATTCAGGGTGCGAACAACACGATTACCATCAAAAATGTCGTCGTTGGCGAAGTCTGGATCTGTTCCGGTCAATCTAATATGGAGCAGCCGCTGAACTCTTGGGGACAGCCACGTCTGGCATGTAGCGACGAAGAATATACCGGTGATTACAGCTTTATCCGTTTCAACCGCGTCGCGCACGAAACCACCGCCACACCCGCGAAAGACGTGCACTCCGCCGGTTGGCAGCTCTGTAAGGATAACGTTCAGAAAAACTGCACCGCCTGCGGTTTCCATTTCGCGAATCGCCTCTCGAAAGAACTTAACGTTCCGGTCGGGCTGATTGACTCGAACTGGGGCGGAAGTAACATTAATAGCTGGATTCCGGATGAAGGCTGGAATCAAATTCCCGAAACGGTCGAAGTCGGTAAACAGCTCATCGCGAAACGGACGGCTGAAATGGCGGACGGAAAACCGTGCACGTATCATCACGCTGGTGGTATGTATTATGCGATGCTCGCGCCGTGGAAAAACTACACCGTCAAGGGCGCAATCTGGTATCAGGGGTGTTCCAATGCGGGCGAAGGCGAGTTCTATTACTTCAAGCAGAAGGCAATGATTCTCGAATGGCGTAAGATCTGGGGTCACGAAATGCCGTTCTACTGGGTCCAGCTGGCGAACTTCATGGCTCCGAGCGATAACCCGAATGATGCGGGCTGGGGTCCGATTCGTGATGGTCAGACGCTCTGCATGGAAGTC
>JAUNAI010000125.1 GCA_030527705.1 Planctomycetia bacterium
CATCATGGTCGTCATGAACCACAACGCGATCATGATGGTCATTATCATAAACATGAACCGTTTCCACATGGTCACGAACCACGACCGGGTCACGTTCTACAACCGTTACCGGACGGTCCATAATCGGTTCAACAACTTCCACCGGACGCGGAGCTTCCACAACTACCGGCGTTTCCGGAGTCGCCACCACTGCTTCGGGCGCAGCATCCACCGGAGCTTCTTTCTGGAACAACGGAATACGTGTCTCGCCATTCTCCAGATAACGACCAATCATGTTGCTCCAATCCCCTTCGAAAACCACAAGGTTCTGCTTGGGATTATATCCAGCTGGAGCAGCCACTTCCTCTCCCTGTTCATTGACTACTTTAAATTTGTTCCAATTCGGCGTCTCTCCATTCACATCGACCACGACATGGAGGAACTTGCCCGCGTCTTCCGTGGTACCTGCTGCGCTCGGAACAGCAGAAGACTGTTTGGATACAGTCTGCACGTCCCATCCAACTGCCTGAACAGCGGTCATCATGAGCGACAAACAGACTCCAAACATCAGCTGGAATGTCCTTTTCATGATTCTACTCCTGAAAATGATAAGCGTTAATAAAGGCGAATGCCCAAAACACTAAAATAAAAATACTTTTCTTAAAAAAATACGGATTGCCGGCAACCTTTAATCCCAAGGCACTTAAAACGTTTCATTCTCCGTTGTTACTTCTTGCGAAACGACTTACGACAAAACATCCAACGCGGAAAAACTTTTAAGTGTGTGACCAATAAAAACCACGCTTTCCACATTTTATAATTTTAACACCAATTCACCAAAATTGCAAGAGTTTCCCCCCATAATTTTTTAATTTTTTTCAAAATTTTTAGAAATTTCCAAAAATTTCTTGAAAAAACGCTCCTTTTTATTTAAAATATCGACATTCTTTCTAAAACACGAATTCTCTTACCGTCCCCCTTGTAAAAATTGGGGAAGTAGTTATAATATCTTATGGTATTTTTCTACCTTTTTCGATTATTTTCCACTGTATAAGGTAGTTCCTAAAACGGTTCTCCGACAGAAAGCGATGTTTTTCCATCTCAGTCTGCGAGTGATGCGTTCAAGAACTTCCTTGATGTCCATATATTCCGTAAAGGAGACGTGACGTGAATAAAGAAGAACTGAAATCAGCAGCATTACAGTATCATTCAACACCGGTTCCCGGAAAAATCGCGGTTCAGACAACGAAACCGTGCCTGACTGCGGATGAATTATCACTCGCATACACGCCGGGTGTCGCGGCGCCGTGCCTCGAAATTAAGGAAAATGTCGAGAATGTCTGGAAATACACTGCCCGGAGCAATACCGTCGCGGTCGTCTCGGACGGCACGGCAGTTCTCGGTCTCGGAAATATCGGTCCCGAAGCTGGAATGCCAGTCATGGAAGGAAAAGCTGTTCTCTTTAAGCGTTTCGCTGGAATCGACGCGATGGCGCTGTGTATCGGGAAAGTTTTTAATGAAAAAGGCAGAACCGACGCGGCGAAAGTCATTGAGACCGTCGAGCGTCTGGAACCGTCTTTCGGCGGAATTAATCTTGAGGATATCGGCGCACCAGCGTGTTTTGAAGTAGAACAGACACTGAAAAAACGAATGAATATTCCCGTTTTCCACGACGACCAGCACGGAACTGCGATTATCTCTCTCGCTGCGATTCTCAACGCGTTGAAACTCGTGAAAAAAGACATCTCGAAATGCCGATTCGTCGTAAACGGTGCGGGCGCGGCGGGAATTTCCTGCAGTGAACTGTACATCACAGCGGGAGCGGACCGGAAAAACTTCATCATGCTCGACAGTAAAGGCGTCATCAGCACGAAGCGGACGGACCTGACGGCAGAAAAAGCACGTTTCGCAGTCGATACCAATAAAACGACGCTCGCGGAAGCACTGGTTGGTGCCGATGTCTTCCTCGGTCTGAGCGTCGGTGGGTGTGTCACGCAGGAAATGGTGAAAAGCATGGCTCCCGGTGCGATTATCTTCGCAATGGCGAATCCGATTCCGGAAATTGACCCCGCGTTGGCACGTTCCGCAGGTGCGGCAGTCGTCGGAACGGGACGGAGCGACTTCCCGAACCAGATTAATAACGTACTAGGCTTCCCCGGCATTTTCCGTGGTGCGCTGGATGTGCGAGCAACGGACATTAATGAAGAAATGCAACTTGCCGCCAGTCGCGCAATCGCGGAAGTCGCGTGTGAGCCGGTTCCTGAAGAACTAAAAGAGTATCTGAAGAGCGCGTATCCTGCCGATTATGCCGCCGGAGTTTTCGAGCCGGAAATGCCGTTATCAACGGATTACGTGATTCCGAAACCGTTCGACGCGCGTGTCGTTCCGCGTGTGGCACGTTACGTAGCAGAAACAGCAATAAAAACGGGTGTCGCACAGATCCAGATTACCGACCTTGACGCGTATGAGAAAGAAGTGGCTGCGCGAGTCGTCGCGGCGAATCAGTAAAATGAGATACTGATTAAATGGGAGGTAACACGAGACGCGCCACAAAAACGGTGAAAAATATAAATCTTAGCCTAAAATCAACATTTTAAGGCATTTTATAGCAACGCGAGACGTGTAACCTCCCAATTTATAGACTCCTTGAAAAATAACTAAAATTTCACCAAAAAAAGCCTCCTTTTTACAGGAGGCTTTCTGTTTTTCTTTTAAGGTCGGAACCTAATTCTATCGACTCACGTCATATTCTTACATTCTTAATATTCACGTGTCCGAACTTCTTCCAGAGCCATTTCGATAAACGCGTCCTGCGTCATCGTGCCCTCTTTCTCTTTATCTTTCGGTTTACGACAGCGTAAGGAAACCGTTCCCGTCTCCGCTTCTTTTTCGCCAACAATCAACATGTACGGAATCTTGTTCAGCTCCGCCTGACGGATTTTATAACCGATTTTCTCATTCCGATAATCGACTTCCGCACGGAATCCAGCACCCAGAAGACGCTTACACAAGTCGGCTGCATAATCATTATACTTATCCGTGACCGGTAATACGCGCACCTGCTCCGGCGCAATCCAAAGCGGGAAGTCGCCAGCATATTTCTCAATCAGAAGTGCTAGCGTCCGTTCATAACACCCAATCGACGTGCGGTGAATAATGTACGGATTCTTTTTCGTTCCGTCCGCATCCACGTACTCCATCCCAAATTTCTCGGCCAACATCTGGTCAATCTGAATCGTGATGAGCGTGTCTTCCTTCCCGAATACATTTTTAATCTGAATATCAAGTTTCGGACCATAAAACGCAGCCTCGCCAACGCCAACTTTATACTGAACACCCAAGTCATCTAGAATGTTCTTCATCACCCCCTGCGCCTCGTCCCACTGTTCCGTCGTGCCGATATATTTCTCGGTATTCGTCGGGTCCCACTGCGAGAATCGATACGAAACGTCCTCATAAAGTCCCAACGTTTTCAGCATGTAAATCGCCAACTCAAGACAGCCACGGAACTCATCTTCCAACTGTTCCGGCGTGCACATCAGGTGACCTTCCGAAATCGTAAACTGACGGACACGAATCAGACCGTGCATTTCCCCACTCGCCTCATTCCGGAAGAGCGTAGACGTTTCATTATACCGTAATGGTAAGTCTCGGTACGACCGTGCGCGATTCAGATACGCCTGATACTGGAACGGACAGGTCATCGGACGCAGCGCGAAAACTTCATCGTCTTTCTCCTCGTCACCGAGCACGAACATTCCGTCACGATAATGGTCCCAGTGCCCAGAAATCTTGTACAAATCGCTTTTCGCCATGAACGGCGTTTTCGTCAGCAACCAACCGCGACGCTGTTCTTCATCTTCCACAAAACGCTGTAAAAGCTGAATCATCCGCGCCCCTTTTGGCAACAGAATCGGCAACCCCTGACCGATATAATCGACCGTCGTGAACAACTCCATCTCACGTCCCAGTTTATTATGGTCACGCTTCCGCGCTTCTTCCAGACGCTGTAAATGCGCATTCAGCTGATCTTTCGACGGGAATGAAACACCATAAATCCGGTGTAACATCGCGTTTTTCGCGTTACCTTCCCAGTACGCTCCAGAAGTCTGCGTCAACTTAATCGCCTTCACCATCCCAGTCGCGAACAGGTGTGGACCCGCGCATAAATCAACAAAATCCCCCTGTTTATAGAACGAAATTTCCTCACCGTCCGGAATTCTCTCGATCAGTTTCACCTTCCACGGCTCGTTACGCTCCGTCATCAACGCAATCGCTTCAGCACGCGGTAACGTGAACCGCTCTTCCTTATGATTTTCTTTGACGATTTTCGTCATTTCCTTCTCAATTGCGCGGAGCATGTCGTCCGAGAAACCGGTCGGCGCGTCGAAATCGTAATAGAAACCACTCTCAATCGCCGGACCGATGGTGATTTTAATCTCAGGATACAGCCGTTTCACCGCAGCTGCGAGAATATGGGAACTGGTATGCCAGAAAACGCGTTTTCCTTCTTCATCCTCGAACGTGAGGGGCGTTACTTCCGTCGTTTCTTCCACCGGCGTCGTCAAGTCGGAAACGACACCATTGATTTTCGCCGCGATGACGGTCTTGTCCAGCCGTCCGGAATCTTTTAAAACGTCGTACGCTGTTTTCATGATAAACACACTTTCCCTAGAATTTTCTGAATGAGATTCCCTCTCCGGAACCTTCAAAAAACATGATGAAATGATATAAAACGGAAATTAAACGGGATTTCTCCCGCAATTAGTTTTAATTATACCATTTTTTTCAGAAATGTCAAGAGCATTTTCACGGTACCGAATAGGAAAAAAGCGCGAAAAATAGAAATTTTACGTTCTCTTTTAATTCTCTACCGCTTAATCTAAATATTTCCTATCCTACCGATTACATTAAAAAACAGCCACTCTTTTATAATTTCACAGAATCACGGATGCCCTGAAAAATACCCCGGACGATTTCACAGAATCACAGATTCCCTGAAAAACATCCGGGGAATTTCATCGACTCACGGACTTTCCGACGTTAAAAAATCTTCATCATAACTCCCGTAATACGGTGCGTTACAGTCAATCCAGTCTGAAAAGGCACGCCACTCATCTTCCGTCACGTTTTCTCCACACGGAGTGTCACGTAGGCGATTCATAAGTGGACTCACACCTGACCCGAAAGAACGAGGTGCCTGAAACGTCTTTTTCCCTTTATAGGAGGTCATTTTATAATAACTCACATACTTCACCAACTCCGCGAAAGAACTCGTTACCATGTGCTGAGGTCCTTCATCCGGGTCGCCGATAGTCGGAGCCACAATTCTCTTTCCACCACGGAATTCTTCATGACACGAAACACACCGTGCGTTCAGAATCGGCTGAATCACTCGCTCGAACTGCATGGGACCAACTCCATAGGTGGGAGGCTGAATTTTCTCCGGCAGTCGCGGACCAGCGGCAAATCGCGAGACGGGAGACGCGTCTAACGGATTTTCGTGACACCCAACGCACCCCTGAACTTCTCCCGGACGGAGCGTAACGTAATTTCTCATACGCTGAATCTCCTGAAAATTCTCGTCCAGAGCCGACAGGAAAATCATACGGTCAGAAGGAACCTCGAAACTGGCTGAACCATCTTCCGCAACCGGGACATAACCCAGAACACCGCGCATGTCCCACCCACAACTGATTCCAGCATCGACGCGATGCGGATTCGTGTGACGCAGTTTCGGATACGATTCACAGACACGTAACCACTTCACCGAGCCGCGTGGAATTCCGTCCAGTCCCTGATAAACGTCCTGCAGAATCAGATGTCCCGGCGTTCCCGACGGAAATGGTCCTAAATCGGCGATTACCGGCGGTTTCGGTCGCGGTTTAAGCGGTATCGGGCAGTAACAGGATGTGTCGTCAAAACGGTAAACCAGTTCTTTAATACCTGTTTCGGAAAGCAGATAAATTCCATATTTATCCCGTAAATTGTTCGCTTCCGGCGAGAATACGCATAAGAATAACGTCTCTGACAGCGGGTAGGGCGACGTAAACCACCCTGACTGAGCCGGAACGGTCTTAATGTCCGCGTACGTCGTGTCTTCTCGCTCATCGTCCATTCCACTAATTTCCGGATAGTAAATCTCCGGCGTAACCAACTTCATTCCTTCCGGTCCGCCTCGGTTTAAGCTCATATTCACCGTCAGAATCGGACCTACGCCTGAATTGTGATGCGCGCAACCGACGGTCACGAGTTTCCGCGTCCCGGGAATCTGTCTCGCTTCCTGCATGGCGATTGGTCCACGTGAGAATTTATACCAGTCGCCATAAACCTTCTGCGCTCGCGTTCCGTCTGGGTTCATCGCCCAGAGTTCCTGAATCACATTATACGGCTTCATCACGTAATCCCACCGCGTAAAGAGTATCCGTCCATCTTCCATCAGCGCCGGATAAAACTCCGTATCCTGTGGCTGAGTAATCGCACGCACTCCAGAACCGTCCGCGTTCATGACGTGCAGACCGAAAACCGGTGACCAGTCGCCACACTGAACGAAACGCCCGCCGCGCGTTGATGTAAACATAATCCGTCCGTCCGGCAGAAAACAGGGTTCAGAATCTTCATATTCCGGGTTATTCGTGAGGTTTTTCAGTTCCGTACCGTCCACGTTCACTGTGAAAACGTCGTACGTGAGCGTCGCACCACCGTGATAATACGTACAGTCCGTCGGATTTTTCGGGTCATAATGCGCGTGTCCTGCTCCCCACGGATATGGTGTCGGAACGGGTCTCGGTAACGCCAGTGGAAAGACGATTTTCCGTGCGTCGTGCGATAAGTCCATCCTCCCGATTCCGCATTTCTCGGCAAGTTCCGGCGGTAATAGTCCTCGTACCTCCCCGTCCGGCGACAGTCCGCGAAGAATCATTAAATCGGCTCCTGCCGTCTGGTTTTCGCCCACACGGTGTCCACACTGATGGTTGCCCTGCGGATGATGACGTTTCACGAATAAAATCTCGTTAAAATCCAGCTCCGAACTGCTAAAAAGAACCTTCCTCATCACAGTCCGTAACGCAATCCACTCCGGTCGCAGAATCGCCGGATTCGGCTCCGGAAGCCGCTCCAGTAATTCCGCGCGTTTCGCCTCGTCGGTCGGTTCCTGTTCACTGAGAAGCTGGATGGTCGCCATGGTGACGTTCGGTCCGAGAGTGTAACGGATTTCGATTTCCGCCTCCGCTACGCCCTGTAACGGATAAAAACGTTCCGTCGCCTGACGCATGTCGATGTACGTTTTGCCCCGGTCTTCACCGTTAATGAAGACATGGTGAGTACGCTGCCAGTCCGACGTAAAAACGATTCTCACCTGATACGGAATCTCTGGATTTAACCCCGTCAGCTTAAACTTTACGACTTCCCCCGTCCGACAGATGGTTTCCGGGAAAAGTTCATCATTCTCCAGAAAATACGGCTGTTCGAAATCGTAATGTCCACCCCGTGTGCAGGTAATGACAGGATTCAGTTTCTCCGGCTCCTGCGTCGGTCCGAGAATGGAGTGATAATAGAGTTTCTCCGAGAATTTCAGGGTTTTCGGATACTTTACCTTCTTCTGTTTAACGTTCCGTAACGCCTCTTCCGCCACAGAAATCGCCTGTCGGAGTTCCGCGAGCGTCGGGTTTTTCGTCGTTTCCGCAAGCGTTTCGAGTTTCCGAGCGTTCTCGATTAAGGCTCGCATAGAATCAACGCTTCCGAGTGTCCGCCATGCACATTTTTCCTGTTTCTTCCAGTCCTGAAGAACTTTTTCGTGAACCGTTTCCGTAGTGGTCTGCGCAGTAAGCGTTTCAGACAACATCACGAAGATCATTCCTGGCAGGGTAAAAATCAGGAGAAAAAAATAGGTTAAGTTTCTCATCATACGAAAATCCTGTAAAGGTGGGGTAAAACGAACGGTAAGCCCATAATAGAGATTTCATTACGAATGATAATTATCAGTATATACCATTTCGTGAAAATGTCAAGTTCCTTCTCGGTAAAATTTTCTTCTTTTTTCTCAGAATCTGGGCTGTCGGGGTCTTGTAATATTTTCGGAATGTGGTAAAATAAATTAGTCTGATATTATGATATAATACTGGATATAATATTAAATTGTCAAGATACAGGTGAATGACTGCCTACTTTAGGTAGTCTGATAACAGGGAATCCGGTGACGGTGTATTTTATGCTGAATTCCGGGACGGTCCCCGCCGCTGTAGGCAAAAAACGCTTATTATCTTCAGGCCATTGTGCTCTCGAAAGATTATTTTTATGTTTTTTTCCTTACATAAAAAGTATTCTTTTACCGAGCGTGAGAAGGCAGATAAGCGACGCGTGTGTGAGTGAGTAAAATTTACGTAAATAGCGCAAGATTGAACGTAATATATTACGTAAATAGCGCAAGAAAAAGCGTAAACTGAATGAGAAACACCCGTAATTTGCGAGTCAGAAGACCTACCTGTATTCCTAAAATCTGAATCCGCGTGGGAGACGGATGGGGTTTTGGCACGGTTTCTGGAAACTGTAAAAGAATAAACTGTTTCTGGATTCTGTGTAGAAAGACGGTGTTTTTCTGATGAACCGAAATGGTCTATTTTTAGCGATTATCTTCCTGTTTCAGGGAATTTTTATGCACGCACACGCCGGGACGGTGACGGTCGATTTCGAGAACGCGAAAGACACGCTCGGCGACCAGAACTGGTTTTCGAGTGGTTATGGTGAAGTTTATCAGGGACCGGGAACGGACTGCGATTATCTGCCGGATTATACCGGATATGACCCGCACCTGCTGAATATCGGGAATGGCGTGACTATTAATAACGTTCAGATGGGTGCTCAGCCGGACTGGGTGGGAAGTTACTGGGGCTGTTTCAGCGTGTCGAGCGTGAATGGCGTGAATGGAACGCCGGACGGTTCTTCTAATTTCTGGCTTCAGGACCTGAATTGTTACGCCGCGTACCTGAATGCGAATAACACGACGAGCGGAAACGGTGGGTCGGACTATTATCTGGTCGCGTATGACGGCGACGCGTGCGGTTTCGGTCCGTGTCCGGCACTCTATTTTAATGAATCCGTGTCGGTTCAGAGTTTTTACCTGAATAACACGAACTGGGCGGTGAGTGGTGCACTCGGTGGAGACAGTTTCGCGCGACCTTTCGAAACGGGTGACTGGTTCCGACTGACCGTGACGGGCAGAGACGGCGACGGAAATGTGACAGGCGTGAAAGAAATTATGTTAATTGATTATTTGGGTGACACACTGAATTACATTTCCGACTGGACGCAGGTGGATTTAACGAATGTTTCGAGTATTGACGACGCGATTTTCCTCGATGAAAGCGGAGCGTATCTGAATTCTTACGGAAACACGCCGGACGATGTGACAGATTTTATTGATTTACTGATCGCCGGTGAAGTGACGAACACGTTTGAGGGTGTCGAAACGCTGGAATTCCGTACTTCCGGAACCGACGGAGGTATGTACGGTCTGAATATCGCGGCTTATTTCGCGTTGGACGATTTAGTGTACTGGGTCGCGGATTCCATACCGGAAGGGGCAGGATTACCAGAACCGTCCGCGTTTTGGTTATTAATTGTGGGAGTGGTTTCCGTTTGCTATTTTAGAAAATCCCCTAAACGTCAATAAAACGGAAGGATAGAGGGGGATGGGATAAATTGAATGGCCCCCTCTATGAAACACCAGGTTTTATTGCATTTTGGGGAAACTTCTATCCCGCCCCCTCGCCTTCCCTTAATAAAGGGGAGGCTTTAAATTACACGGAGAATTTAATGAAACGAAAAGCCTTTACACTTGTCGAATTACTCGTCGTCATCGCGATTATCGGTATGCTCGTTGGTCTCCTTCTTCCGGCGGTTCAGCGGGCACGTGCGTCGGCTAGAAGTCTCGTGTGTAAGAATAATTTACGGCAGGTCGGTATCGCGTCGAGTACGTATTCTACGGTACGGAACTCGGAAATCGTCCCCGGCGGTGAGGAAAATCGCGGAACAACTTGTCCCGACGGTCGGAGTTACGGCTGGTCTTACTTTCTTCTTCCCCATCTTGAGCAACAAGCCGTCTTCGACATGATTGATTACGACGCGAAATTCGATGATGAGCAGAATCAGGACGCGGCGCAGGTTCCGTTACCGGTTTATGTCTGTCCCGACACGGTCGGCGAGCCGATTCAGGTGGAACAGAAGGACGGAAAGATTTTCGCGCGGACATCTTACGGCGGAATTTACGGTGCGCGGTTCAAGAGCAAAAATAATAACAACCCTGTCAACGGTCCGATGATTTATACAGGCGTGTACCCGAAAGCGTACTTACCGAGTGGGAAAAAGGGGAAACTGGAGATAAAACGGCTGAAAATCTCCGAGATTCGCGACGGACTGTCCAACACACTCTTTATCGCGGAGGATTCCCGACCGGCGGAGAATTATACGTATGGGGACCGCCACTGGATTGCTGCGTCGAACGTTTTCGATGTTTCTTACGGTATTAATCAGGCACCCGCCAATGATAATGACATCACCAGTCAGCATACCGGTGGCGCTCATGGAGTTTTCGGTGACTCATCGGTCCACTTCCTCTCCAACTCGCTCGACACGGAGGTTCTCGCGTCGCTCTGTACTCGAAGTTTCGGTGATATAGTCGAGAACGCATACTGAGAAATATAACGGTAATAATGGTATTATACTAATTCCACTTA
>JAUNAI010000126.1:0-10199 GCA_030527705.1 Planctomycetia bacterium
ATTTAAAATCCGTCTGTGAAATCTGTCTCTTCTGTGGGAAGTGCCGAAAAATACGGGGTCCCGGAAAGCGAAAAACTTGGTGTCCTAAAACATTTTCACTCCCTGAAATCTCACTCTTTTCTGTGAAAATCTGTGAGATCTGTGGGAGATTTAATGATTTTTATTTCCGCGTTAAAATACACTGCGTTATTTTAACGCGGAAATAAAAATGAGGGGTTCATGCCATATTTTACGACATTTTAACGTTTTTCGCCTTTCTAGATATGAAATATTCAGGCTAAAAGGGGGACTCTTTCCTGAATTTTCAAGTAGAATCGGTTAATCCTCGAATTTTTTGAAAATGACTACCGCGTTATGACCGCCGAAGCCGAGATTGTTGTTGATCGCGACACGGACAGAACGCTCAACCGCCTCGTTCGGCGTAACATTTAAATCACACTCCGGGTCCGGCGTTTCATAGTTAATTGTCGGTGGAATAAGTTGATTTTCAATCGCCTTTACACACGCGACACACTCCAACGCTCCTGCCGCACCGAGCGCGTGGCCGGTGGTCCCTTTCGTGCTACTGACGGCAATATTTTTAGTGGCGTCGCCAAAAGCGGTTTTAATCGCGATGGTTTCGTATTTATCATTTAATTGGGTACTTGTGCCGTGCGCGTTGATATAGTCAACATCTTCCGGGGTTAAACCTGCGTGGCCGAGCGCCATACGGAAAGCGCGTGCGTCGCCGTCTCCCAGTGGGTCGGGACTTGTGATATGGTAACCGTCGCCCGTTGCACCGTAACCGACCATCTCAGCGAGAATGGTTGCACCGCGTTTTTGAGCGTGTTCCAGTTCCTCCAGAATCATAACAGCCGCCCCTTCTGCCGCCACGAAACCGTCGCGGTTCAGATCGAAAGGCCGACTTGCGTGGAGTGGATCATCATTCCGCGTGCTCATTGCTTTCATGGAGGCGAAACCGGCAATACACAGAGGCATGACACTTTCTTCCGAGCCGCCTGCGAGCATAATATCTGCATCGCCACGGACAATCATCCAGTACGCCTCACCGATGGAGTGGCACCCGGACGCACAGGCGGAAACGATACCGAAATTGGGACCTTTCGCACCGTAACGGATGGAGAGGTCACCAGAGGCGCTATCCGCAATCATCATGGGAATCGCAAGCGGCGAGACGCGTCCCGGCCCTTTTTCCATGAGGATGCTGTTCTGAGTGGTTGTTGCGATAATTCCACCAATTCCGCTGGAAACCAACACGCCGACACGATTTTCGTCGAAGTCACTTTCCAGAAAATTTATCGGTAAACCTGCGGACTTGAGCGCTTCATCACCTGCCGCGAGTGCGTATTGGCAGAAGAGGTCCATCCGTTTCGCGTCTTTAAAAGGTAAATACTCGCCAATGTCGAAATTCTTAACTTCTCCCGCAATCTGCGTCCGATACTCAGAAGCGTCAAATTTGGTAATTGGTCCCAGACCACAGCGACCTTCCACTAACGCGGACCAAAAATCTTCCACGTTATTACCAACACATGAAACGACTCCGTAACCCGTCACAACTACTCTTTTTTTGAGCATTTTGCATCCTCGCTTTCCAATTGCAGGAACTGGTTCTCTGAATACATTTTACTTAACTGAATTTTATTGCAGATAATATCCCCGGTCATCTCAATTGCTCGAAGCTCTTCCGGAGTGCAATCCTGCGCAAAACTATCGATGAGTATGTCCAAACGACGGTCCACTTCCGCGAAAATCGCCTGTGTCTCTTCTGTCGGAAAAATCCGTACGTTCCTCCGGTCTTCGTCGTTCGTCTCTCGTCGAACGATGTTGGCCTGAACCATTTTTTCCACAAAAGTCGAAGCAGCCGACGAGGAAAGCCCTGTGATTTGCATAATCAGGTTCAAATTACACGGTAATTGAAAACGAATCAGCGTCAGATAATATATATGACGGGAGGATAACTTCTCCGCCGCTTTTCCCTGACAGATTAACGCCCACTCACGATTTATATAACTTCGGCGTATATAATCGATTAGGCGACACATTCGTTTAAATGAATCTGTGTTCATATCAAGATTTTTCTAAAAGGCAACATTCCTAAAACAGGAAAATTATATCATATCTTTCTCTCTTTTACAAGAGGGATTGAGGTAATTTCATAAAAAAAGAAGGAAGAAGTGAAAGAAATTTCACCCTGTTATGTTAAAAAAAGACGATTGTGCCGATCACACTTTAAAATTCTGGGAAAGAATCGTCCTGTCGGTAGTCGTTTCTGAAACGTGAAATGACGGAAAAGAAGAAATTTTAGAACGTATCCGATATAAAAATTTTTGGAAGGTGACACGGAATCTTTCACCTTCCAAAAATCTTCTTTTATTATACTGATTCCACTGGAAATTTCAGCGAAGGACGGTCCTTCAGATCGTCGTTTCAGCACGAAACAACGGTAAAATGAAATTTTATAGTGTATCGAGTATAAAATTCTGAATTCAGGATTAAATCTGTTCTTTGACTTTTTTTCCATCTACAAGTTCATAAGCGAGCGCTTCCATTTCTGCACGGACACCAGCAAGAGTAATTTCACGTTGCTGGAGGATTTCCTGCTTTTCCTGAAGCTGACGGGCGAGGATTTCCAATTGATGCTCACGCTCTGTGATTTCCGACGTAGAACGTGTGGACGGCATCGTATGAATCGATTCCTCACGCATTTTCTGGATTTCCAGCACCGCCTGTTTCCGCATCCGCTCACATTCCAGACGCGTTTCTTCTTCTAGCTGACGCGCTTTTTCCTGACTCATGAAATGGTCAATTGCCACAGGACTGGTCGCGGAACTACTCTGTTTTTCTGCATTTTGAATAATCGTTTCGGACTGGGAATGCGCCTGCTGAATAATCGTCTGCGCCTGTTCACGCGCAATTTGAAGGATTTCAGCTGCCTGCATTTTCGCGTTCTTGACTTCTTGCTGAATCAGAATCGCTTCACGCTGCTTCCACTGCGAGTCCATGTTCTTGTATTTTTCCTCGAAACTCGCGAGCATTTCTTGCTCAATCGTGGCACGGCGGAGGTCCATTTCGTGCTGGAAATCAATACGCTCACGCTCCAGTTTCTTCTGTTCCATCACAAGTTGGGACATCTGGAGAGAGGCCTGCGATTTCGCATCTTCCACGATCGTTTCCGCACGTTTTTGAACGTCCGCCAACAGTGACGCGGCATGTTCATTCGCCTCGGACACGACGGCTTTCGCTTCCTGAAGCGCATGAAGTTGGGATTCACGGACTGCGTTTTTTTCCTGTTTTAGTAGGTTCTGAAGCTCCTGAAGCTCATTTTCGCGTTCTGCCAGCTGTCGCGCTTTTTCCTGAATTGCGTCTTCGGCCGCCTGCTTGATTTTTTCGACTTCCTGTTGTGCTTGGTCGTATTTCTGCGTACAATCAGTCTCCGCGTTACGGAGTATCAGAGTACTCTGCTCTTTCGCGTCGTCTACCTGTTTCGCCGCCTCCATTTCCGCATTCTGGAGAATCTGAGTGCTCTGCTCTTTCGCGTTCTCTACCTGCTTCGTAGCATTCGCTTCCGCATTTTGAAGAATCTGAACCGCCTCCGTCTGCGCATTAAATAACGCTTTTCTGGCTTCCTCTTTTAACGTCTCTAAATCCTTACGCGCTTCCTGAGATTCGACCTGCCACTGCGCTTCCAGTTCCGCGACTCGCTCCTGAAGACGCGTGCGAAAACGCTCGTTCTGCTCTTTTTTCGCATTGGCCAGTTCTTGTAACTGAAGCTGACGTTCCTCTTCAAGTCGCGTTTCTTTCGCGATGATTCGCGCTTCGGACGCCTCTAAGGACTTTTCACGCTCCGCAATTTGTGCCAGTCGGTTCTGAATCTGACCACTCGCGTCTGCCACTATCTGACGTGCTACTTCACGCTGTTTTTTGAGGTACTCCTTCATTTCCTCGAACTGCGTCCGGGAATCATCCTCGAATTTTTCCTGCTCGGAAGCCAGTTTCGCACGTAACGTTTCTACTTCACGCAATTTCGTCTGGATATTTCGGCGGTTTTCCTCCTGAATTTCCTGAAGTCCGCGCTCTTTTTCGTCCAGAGAAGTTGCACGCTCCTCAAGATGTTGCTGGATGCTTTCCAGTTCACGACAGCGAGAGTCGTAGTTCTTTTCTGCGTCCAGAAGGTCACGAATCCGCTTCTCGAGACTCTCCGAGTCATTTTTCAGTTTCTGAGATTTCGCGTCGAGTTCCGCATCCAGGGCCTGTAATTCCTGACGACGTGCTACATCTTCGGATTCCTGCTGGAAAGCACGTTTCTTTAACTCCGCTTCACGACGGGCAATTTCGTCCTCGCGAGCACGGAGCTGCGCGACGATCTGCGTGGTCTGATGTTGAAGTTCTTCGCTGATGCGAATTGTCGGATCATTGGTATTGGACATGATTCAATCCCTTGATTTTTTAATGGAACCCGATACTTGTGAGGCGTCCTCGGTGGTGATTATTCTTTTTCGGGCAACTTCCCGGAATAATACAGCGGGAAAAATACTCCTCTTCTAATCTTAATCGTCATAATCGCTAAAGTTTCTTTAATTGAAAAAGTGAAATTGGTGAAATTTTTTCGGTATGTTAAAATGGGGAATATGGAGAATGAGAAGAGGTTGATTCTGAATGACGTGTAATGTTTCAAAAATGAGGAATGGAAAAGAAATAGAAGGAAAAATGATATAAAATAGTGTAAAATGGTGGAAATCGAGGAAGAATTGAAAAGATATTTCCGAAAAACCGACCGATTTCTCGTGGAAAAGAGCAACGCTCTATTGCTATTAGACGGGAATGTGTTATAATAGAAGGGTATTGATGAAAAAATCGAGTTCCAAGGATTGAATTCCGGATAGAAATGGAAAAAGGGAAATATAGGGAGTGAGAGATGGCTGCGAATCGTATTTTGATTGCGGACGATAACCAGACGAATGTGGAATTGTTGGAGACTTTTCTGCTGAGTGTGGATTGTGAAATTGAAATGGCTTATGACGGAGCTGAAACGTTGGAGAAAGTGAAGTCGTTTCAGCCGGATTTAATTTTACTGGATATTATGATGCCGAAACTGAATGGTTTCGAGGTGTGTAAGACGCTTAAGTCAAATCCAGAAACGTCCCAGATTATGATTTTGATGGTAACGGCGCTCAATGAATTGGGGGATATTGAACGCGCGGTCGAGGCGGGGTGTGATGATTTCCTCAGTAAGCCGATTAATAAGGTTGAGTTACTGAAGCGCGTGAAGAATATGTTACGGTTACATTCCGTGGCGGATGAGCTGGAACGTCTGCGACTGTATATCGACAGTATGGAAGCGCAGCAGGGACCGCAGGGAAAGTAGAGTGAACCATGGAAATAATGGTGTATACTTTCGCCGTGATGTCATTTTTTTTAGGAGTCATACTCCTGAAAAAGTCCTTTTCGGAGTGGAAAAGCTCTCTGATTGAATGGAAAAATGCGGAGGAGATTGCGAAAACCCTTTCGGTCTCACAGCGCGAGAAAAAAAGGAAAGAACTTGAATCGGAGAAGCGCTTCAGACGGTTTCAGTACCGTATTCGTGTGAATTTGGGGCTGAGCCTGATTTTACTGGGAGTTTTTCTGGTGGGATGCGGCCTGTTTATGCAGAATACCGTTATGCAGAATACAGAAAATACGCAGGTCCGCGAGGCGGTGTATTGCATTTTGGCGGCGATAGCGTTGGTACTGTGGCTCTGTTTCTGGGCTGTCGTGGACGGTATTGCTAGTTATGTGTATCTGTCGCAGGAAAATGCCAGTGAAGTCATCGAAGAAGAGAAAAAATACTTGCGTCATGCTTTCGAGAATCGGAATCGCGACGTGGAGAGTCCGAAAAAGAAGTCGGATTCAGAGAAATCACATTTTAAAATAAGATAGTTTCTTGAAGATTAATCATCCTAAAGAGGATTGAGAGAAAGTAAAACATGATTGATGTATATTCCTTATGTCCCGGTGGGTCGGGTAAGAAGATTAAATTTTGCTGTCGGAATCGGGTGGATGATTTCCGCAAAATTTATAAGTTTTTGGATGCGAATCAGCATACCGCATGCCTGAATTATATGGATGGACTTCTGAAGCAGGATTCCGAGTGCGCGTGTTTGCTAGCGATTCGGTGTGTGATTCTGAAGGCGATGCCGAATCGGGAAGAAGAACTGATTGAGACCGCGAAGCGGTTTTACGGTTTTCATCCTGAGAATCCGATTGCGATTGCGGAGTCTGCGCAGGCGATTCTGATGGAGGGTCAGAAAGCGATTGCGGAAAAATATGGTGCGTTGTCGCCATATCAGCGTTCTGCTGCGATGCCGATGGAGCGGGAAGAGTTGCGCGAGGTGATTCGTGAGACGATGCGACGTTACGAAAAAGCATTCGCTACGGAACATCCGTTCCAGTATGAACAGGTGATTTATAAGCTGGAAACGTTCGTGAAAACGCTGATTAAGGCGGGATTTTATGAATCGGCGAACGCGTGGATGGGGTTAATTTTGGAGATGGATCTGAATCCGTCGTTCCAGGAAATAATCGTGAACACGATGCAACAGTTTAAGACGAGCCGTGCGATTCAGCTCTGCTTCCGTGTAGGGCTGAAGGTGCAGAATGCGCGAGTTGGCGTGCCATGGGAGGAAGAGTTTAACGCGATTGTACAGAATTTCATGTTACGCTTGCGTTGGTCTCAGGCGATTACGGCTTATCAGGCGCTTGCGCAGAAATACCCGGATGTGAAGAAGGCGTCGGAATTCTGGTTTAATATGGCTCTGTTACATGAATGGGAGTGTGACTTGCCGAGTGCTGCGACGCTGTGGGAAGAGTATCTTGGTTGTGAGGGAATTTCATTCTATGACGCGCTGGAGAAGCGGATTCGGCTGAGCTTCTTTAAGGAATGCTTGCTGGAAGATGAGATGAACATATGCACGCTTGATTTCCCGGTTTCTGATTCGGAAGCTGTGCTGCAACGGTTGACTGAGGAGTCGACTTTCCGTCAGGTAACAGAATTACAGTCACAGCAGATGGAAGAAGGTGTGCTTCGGGCCGCGTTTGATATTCTGGACGCACCAGTGGCAGAGAATGAAGAAAATCTGGAACCAGAAGATATTCCGGTCGTGGTCGGAAATGGAATTTTGTGGGAAAAACAGGAGGAACAGCCTGCGCGACTGGAAGTGATTAACGTGTTGCAAGGTGGTGCAGCCTTTGTGACAGAAGCAGTTCGGGAAGTCGTTGCACCGTGGCTCGTTGGAGAGGTAAAACAGTCGGTGACACGGAGTATTTCGGTGACACTGGACTCAATTTTGCGAAAAATTGCGTTGCCGACCGGATTATCGGATGAGAAGGTGCGTGAAATTAAAAATAAGCACTGTCGAGCGATTCTGTTGGAACGCTGGGTTCATTTCCCGCTCGGAATTTTGAAAAATATGTCGATGAAAAAAGCCGCGACGTATCCGGAAATGCGTGTGCTTGTAGAAACGGTGATTTATGCCTTACGGTATATTCTGGAGCGTGAGAAGCTGAATACGGATGTACTGAAGGAAATTCGTGAGGAACTGGGGCTATCGCCGATGCCGGAGATTGAGATGTCGGCGTTGGATTCTATTTCGCCGATTTTCTTTGATCAGTTGAAAGCAGGTAACTGGGCTCCGGAAACATTAGAGCATGTGTTCTTGATTTCACGTGTGTTTAATACGAATAATATTCCGCGAGAAATTCTGGAGCAGGCAGCGGCGGATGTGCGTTATCCGGCTACGTTGCGGATTGAAATTTTGAAGACGCTCTGGAGTATGAATCCACAGGCGAAACGGTCGCTGGAGATTATAGAAAAAGGTCATGCACTGTGTGCGGAAAATCAGTTGCCGGACGTATTTTTTGACATTATGGAAGTTGCGTATTCCATTAATGAAGGAAAGTTCCAGACGGTTTTCGAGAAGATTAAGCATATTCGTCAGGAACATGCGGATGATGAAGAGGCGATGCAGTATGTGACGCAGCTGAGTCAGTATATGTATGGGATCATTCAGAATATGAACCCGACGGATCTGATTGCGTTTCAGCAACAGTCGATGGGAAATATTCCAGTAATGGATGGTATGAATATTTTCGGAACGCAGAATTTCTTGGAAGGGATTACGCGATCGATTCGGAGTGGAAGTCTGGCGGAGGCCAGCGCGGATTTAAGCGCACGAGTGAAGAAAGATTGAGGCCGAGAATGTTTATAGCACTGGAAGGCGGTGATGGCGCTGGAAAGTCGACACAGTTGCCCCTGCTTCAGGAGTGGTTCGAGAAGCAGGGGAAAACGGTGACGATCTGCCGTGAACCGGGAAGTACGCCGTTGGGCGAAAAAGTGCGTGACTTGTTGTTGTTTCAGCGTGGGTTAGAGATCTGTAGAATGAGTGAGTTGTTGCTGTTTATGACGGCTCGCGCTCAGGTGGTTCGGCAGGTAATTCGCCCGGCGTTGGAACGGGATGAAGTGGTTCTCGCGGACCGATTTCTGCTTTCGAGTATCGTGTATCAGGGATATGGCGGTGAGTTGGAAGTAGAAGAAATTCGGAAAATTGGGCAGATTGCGACAGGAGGAACGCTGCCAGAGCTGAATATTATTCTGGATTTACCGTTGACGTATGCGAAAATGCGTCGGAAGGGAGAGCCAGACCGGCTGGAATCGGAAGCGGATGCGTTTCATGATCGCGTAAGGAATGGTTTTTTGACGGAAGCGCGACTTTTTCCGGAGAAAAATGTGGTCGTTTCGGCAGAAGATTCCGTGGAACGGATTCACGCGGAAATTTGCCGAGCGATTCAGGAGAGACTTTAACCTGAAAAGGTAACCTTTAAATTTTCCACTGTTTCTCACAGAAATATTTAAAATATATAAAGAATAACTAAATAAGCTGTGTAAGTCTGTGAAATCTGTGGGAGATTTAAGGAGTATGGAAAGAATAATACATTTAATGTCATATAATATAAATAGAGTGTAGGAGACGATTTTATGTCAGTTTCGGTTCCATTTCTTGATCTTTCGCGTCACGTTGCGCCGTTAAAACATGGGATTAAAGAAGGACTTTCGGCAGTGGTGGATTCGGGAGCGTTCGTGCTTGGTCCAGAAGTTGGACGGTTAGAGAAAACGCTGGCGGAATACTGCGGAACGAAATTCGCGTTGGCGTGCGCGTCGGGGAGCGAAGCGTTGTTGATGGCGTTGATGGCGCTGGATATTAAGGCGGGGGATGAAGTTATCGTTCCGTCATTTACGTTCTTCGCGACGGCGAGTGCTGTAGCTCGGTTGGGCGCCACGCCGGTTTTTGCGGATATTTGTCCAGACACACTAAATATAGACCCGGAAGATGTTGCGAAAAAGGTTACGTCACGTACACGGGCGATGATTCCGGTTCACCTTTTCGGTCGCGCTGCTGATATGATTCGACTTCAGGAAATCGCGGAGGAACACGGAATTGTAATTGTTGAAGATGTGGCTCAGGCGATTGGCGCGGAAGCGGTTATGAAGGATGGACAGAATCGGCGTGTCGGCGCAATTGGCACGATTGGCTGTTTCAGCTTTTATCCGACGAAAAACCTCGGGACCATGGGGGACGGTGGAGCATTAACGACGGATGATGAAGTGCTCGCACACCGGCTTTCATTAATTCGTGGACACGGAATGGAACCGCGGTATTATCATAAGCTGATTGGGATTAATGGACGGTTGGATGCATTTCAGGGACTGGTTCTGAATCAGAAATTTCCTTTTTTGGATATGTGGACGGAAGAACGTCAGAAAATTGCTGAGCAGTATATGATGCTATTTGAGTCGGCGTTCGAGAAGAATCCGGAAATGCGCGAAGTGGTACAACTTCCATTGCGTGCAGGGAATGATCGGATGGTGTGGAATCAGTTTTCGATCTGTGTAAAAGAGGCGGAAGGGAAAGAAGAAAAGAAGGTCCGCGACGAATTAAAGTCGTTCTTGGGAGCGAAGAAAATCGGGACGGAAATTTATTATCCGCTCGGTCTGCATGAGCAGGAGTGCTTCCAGTACCTGAATTACGCGCCGATAGACCTGCCGGTGACATATCATGTGTCGCGGTCGATTCTTGCGTTACCGATTTTCCCGGGACTGACGTGCGAGGAACAGGAAAGCGTAGTAGAGGGAATTGCGGAGTTTTTTGGTTGAAATTTTTGGTTGA
>JAUNAI010000126.1:10209-10709 GCA_030527705.1 Planctomycetia bacterium
AGGAGGCGACACGTCCCGCGTCGCAAATTTTTCTGATATTTATAGGAAAACGTTATGAAGCGGACATTTTTGGATTGGAATAAGCCGTGCATTCCCGCGCTGGTGGAGTTGCTCTTGCGTCGACATCGTGTGGGAAATACGGACTTTTATGACCTTTCTGAATATGTCCTCGTCTTTCCGAATCGTGCATCAAGTAAACGTTTTCTGACGGTGCTTTCCGATTATGCGTGGAAAAATCACTGGACAATTGACCCGCCACGTGTGAAACACATGGGGGATTTTATGGAGTTGCTGTATGAGCAGAAAGCACCATGCGCGTCGGTTCTGACTCAGCAGGTTGTCTGGATGAAAGCGCTTCGGTATGTTTATCAGGTTCAGCCCGCTCTCTTTGCGACGATGTTTCCTGCAGCGCCTGCGGAAAACGATTATGAATCGTGGTTTCAGATGGGCGCGGAAATGGTGGAGGTCTTTCAGGAAATTGTGCGCGAGAGTATGGATTT
>JAUNAI010000486.1 GCA_030527705.1 Planctomycetia bacterium
TCGCACGCAGTCGCTCTCAGCGATTACACCTCTTTCATAATCTGTTTTTCGAGCGTCTCAATCGTTCCGCCTTTCGTCTCCGGCATCAATCGCCATGCGAAGAAGAACTGTAACAGCGTCATGCACGCGAAGAACATAAATGCGTACTGTCCCGAGGTTTTCGACAGCCCAACCACAACCGGAAACGCCCACGAAATAATCGTACACATGAACCAGTGCGTGAAGCTCCCCAGTGCCTGACCTTTCGCCCGGACAGCATTCGGGAAAATCTCCGAGATAAAGACCCAGATGACCGCCCCCTGTGAAATCGCGAAGAACGCAATGAATCCGAGAATCGCCGGAATCGCGATGTACGCATTCGCGCTGTCTCCCAGACCAATCTGCCACGCCGCCAGACAGTGCATGGCACACGTTCCCAGAGCACCGAACATGAGAAGTGCACGACGACCGAACCAGTCAATAAAGAAGAACGCCGCAAGCGTGAACGTCAGGTTAATGGCTCCCAAACCGATGGTGCTGGCAAGAGCCGCACTCGAACCGAAACCGAACATCTCGAAAATACGAGGCGCGTAGTAGTTAATCGCGTTAATGCCGGAAACCTGATTAAACATGGCAACCGCCCACGCAAGGAAAATAGGCCAGAGATACTTCTTCTGGAAGAGCGGGACGTTTTCACCATTCGAGGCGTTGGCGAGTGATTCAGCAATTTCATTGACCGTCTTTTCCGCGTCCGCGTCGCCGATGGATTCCAGAACCTTTTTCGCTTCCTCACGGCGACCGTACCGCATGAGCCAGCGGGGGGATTCTGGAATGGTGAAGAGAAGAAGGAAAAACAGGAAGGCCGGGAAGGCCTCGACACCGAACATGAGGCGCCATTTAATCGCTTCCGCCGTCATGCCAGTCGCGAACACGCCAGCAAGACTTTCACACCACTGCCACACGACCGTCTGATTATCAATCGCCAGCGCAACGTAATAGTTGGAGATGTAAGAAAGAAGAATACCGAACACGATATTCAGTTGGTTCATCGCCACGAGACGCCCACGGTACTTCCCCGGTGCAATTTCGACGATGTATAACGGAACCACGACGGAAGAACCACCAATCGCGACACCTCCCAGAAACCGCATGAATGCGAGCGTCGCCCAGTTCGGCGGGAAGGCACAACCCACGGCAGAAATGAAGTACATCAGAGCCATAACGAAAAGGACATTCCGACGTCCATAACGGTCCGACGGCCGACCAATTCCGAATGCACCGATAATCGTACCAATAAGGGCAACGGAGACAGTAAAGCCATGCCAGAAGTTGGCCTCATCCTCCCCCTCATACTTCTGCGCCTGCTTCTCGACGAGTTTCTTCTCCAACTCCGCAACGCGAGCGACACTTGCCGAATCTTCCGCGTTCGCGACTTCTTTCGCTTCCGCAAGTTCCGCCTTGATGGTCGCAATTTCTTCCGCCTTCTGCGCAATGACGGGGAAGTATTCCTGCTGCATACCTTTTTCACAGCCAGAAATAACGCCAGAGTCGAACCCGAAAAGGAGTGCTCCGAGCGTGGACACGATAACGATGTAAATCAGCGTACTCCAACATACGCCCTTCACCTGATTACTCATATTCTGTACGTACTTTCTCTAATATTATCTAATATTATAATGTATACTCACTCATTCCGCCATTCCGCAACGCGAAAACGTCAGGGAGAGTGGGGGATTTTTTCCTAAATTCTATTTTATCTGAAATCTTACAAGAAAAAAGGGGGTACAGGTAGTTTTTTCCCGATTTTTTTCGTTTTATTTATCTGAAATGCCGATTCTTTTCTTGACAACTTGAAAAAATCTGGTAAAATGGGAGAAATGTCGTTATAGTCTCCCCTTTTAGAGGAGGTTCAGAAGGTTAGTAGAAAGGACCGTCCGAATGACTCCGTGTTGGAAAAAATTTCGTTCCCTGTTACAGGATTCACAAAACATCCTGATTTCGTCGCACGTGAAGGCA
>JAUNAI010000127.1 GCA_030527705.1 Planctomycetia bacterium
GAAAAAAAGCCTGTTTTCCGAAACATCGAAAAACAGGCTAAATACCCTCTAGGGGAGTCGAACCCCTGTAACAGGACTGAGAATCCTGTGTCCTAGGCCACTAGACGAAGAGGGCTTAAGTATGAAAACTATCTTATCACGTTTCCCGTTTTTGTCAAGTGGGGGAGGAGACTTTTAGAGTACTTTTTTTACTTTTTTTGAAAATTTTATTGTATATGCCCCGTTAACCCCATTTTTAATATCCAACTCACCATAAATTTCTTCTGTAAATACTTTCTATAGCGCGAAATCAGTATATAAGCAATCTCTCTTTTCTAAATTTTCAGGTAGAGACAGTTTCAGTGCTTTGAGTGCCCCAAATTGCTTCTATCGTAATACTTGACCACGATTCATAACCTGTCAGGTTACGGAGTTGGTCTTCAATCGGATAGAAGCCGGTTTCGAGCACATCTTGCTCATTCGGGTACACTTTGGGCTCTGCAACGTCTATCAGGTGGACAACACCTAAATGAACCTGACCGACTGGGTTCAGGTCGTCGTTGATAAGGCCAACAATCTGTTCACGAAGGATTTCTGTCTCTACACGCACTTCTTCGGTTCGTTCACGATTCATGCCGGTGTGGTATACGGCGGTATTGTTGGGGGCGCCTGCACAGTCTTCTTCAGAAAGATGACCACCGACACCGACGCTGTGTTTTAGATGAAGGCGACCTTCTCCCATTCCTTTTCCACGAGTATAACGGAAGATGTGTGTCTTGCCTTCCGGAGAAATCCAACGGAAAAGCATGTATGGAATCAGCTGTTTAAAGCCCGGGTCCTCTTCGACTTCATAGCGTGTGCGGAAAGAGACAATTTCCGGAGACAGAATCTGGGGAATGTAGATTTCTGTATTTCGGGTAAAGCCCTGAAAATGGCCGAGCTGGTGAAAATAGGCTGTTGGAATTACGAGTACTTTTTCGTTTTTCATGGGAAAGTGATGTGAAAGTTGGTGAATCCTTATGTAAACTGGTCAATTGTTATTATCGTCGAATTTTGAAATTTGGATTAAACGAAAGCTGAAAAAAGATTGTTTTAGGTCGTGTCAATCTTGGTGAGGTTAGGTGGTGGTTGATATGGTAGAGATTGGACGAGCGTTTCTCTGAGTTGAGGTGGAGAAGGTTATGTTGGAGTTTTGTGAGTGGGTTGTGGGGGGAATTTCAGAGGAATTCTGGATTCTGATAGTAACTTTTTCCGAAAATTCTATAAAAATTTTTTCTGAAAACTGTTGCAATGTAAAACAATTAAAATTGCTAAGATTGACAACAATATAGACACTGAGAAGAATGCGAAAAAAACGAAACAAACGAAATGTGTATGAAATTAAATTAAAAGGAATCAAAAAATAGAAATATTTAGAATATTTTTTGGTTATAGCTTGGCAAAACATTACGTGTCGTATATAATAATAGCTTGGCGATAAGTGTTGCAACAATCCGCGCGGTTTTTTGAAAAGATTTGGAATCTGAGCGTTTTTCTAGTCGAAATATTTCCTCTTCGTGATGCTGTGAAAATGGAGTTTTGAGAAAAAACGAAATAGGGAATTGTTGACGTATTGGAAAAGTTTTGATTGGAGTTAAAAAGTGGACGGTATTATATTATTAATGCTTGGTGATTTATTCAGAGATGCTGGCCTTCAATTGGTTCAGTTATTTCAAGTGATTTGGGGCTACGCGGTGTATGGAGTTACCGGGTCGTTTTTGGCTGGTGTGATTACGCGGTATATTTACCATTATGGGAATCAGTATGTTTTTGAGGTGAGTTGTTGGTTATGCTGGATTTCGCTTATTGTCATCATCATAACACTTATAATGGGGGCAAATGCAAAACCTCTGGAAAATCCAGAAGATGATAAGACACGTCCCTATTTTGGGGCTTTTTTCTTCGCGCTTGTATTATGTTTCCATACCTCCTCGTTCGGTGGTTTTATCGAGTATTCACACATACATATCCGTGTGTTTTCGTGGGCGATTTGGGCGATGTTGCTGACGCTTGCGACGGGAATGATTATACCGAACTTCAATAAAAAGCGTGCGTGGTGGGTTGGTTTTTTCGGCGGAGTCGTGGCGAGTCTATTGTATATTTATTGTACGTCGAAAATGGGAGAAGTGGCTGGACGTTATGCGGGCGCGGTGATTCTCGGCGTTGCGATTGGTATTTTGGTTGGGATTTTGCGCACGTCGAAAGTCGGTTCGGAGGGCGTGGAGGAATGTGAAGTTATCATTGACGGCCATGCCTATACGGTCCCGGTCGGAAAAGAAACCGTCACCATTGGGACAGCTTCCGGCTGTAAAACATCATTAAGAATCAACGAAGAAGGTGAGCTGGAAACGGAAGTGAATGGTGTTTCACTTAATTCCTGTAACGGTCTCATGTGTAGCGACCGTGTTTCCGTGTCGCGGAAGAAGTAGGAAGGAGGATACGAATCAGAAGAGAGACAAGCGTTTTTTCTTTACCGAGGAGAAAAGCGTGGGAGATGGAGTACGGGGATTCTAAATGGTCGTGGGGTTTCACGGTCAGGAGGGAAACCTGAAATTTTCGGTGAATAAAGGAGGTTGAGAGGCTGATTTGGACTCTCATAGACACAGTGGATTTCAAAATGAAAACCACAGAATCAAGAATCATTACTTAAATAAAGGAAAATGAAATGAACAACCAACAAGCAGAGAAAAAACCGCGGGTAATCATTTACACCGACGATCAGAGAGTGAAAAACATATATAGGGAAAGTGGATACAGTTTTTATCCATATTCTAAAAGATGGAGAAGAATATTCGAGATGACACCTTCGGTAGAGGATATCAGGAAAGATAAAGACATTTCCTACATTATAGTATTCGATGTGAAAGAGAAGGAAATTGCTAAAATGCCACTTCTGAAAGAGACTGTAACTCTTTTGAAGGAGGAGCCAAATGTCACTATTTACGCATTTAATAGTAATCCTTATAACTGTAATCGCGAGATTTCTGATTTGACAGGAACCCCGAGTCTGGAAATTAGTGAAATTGTAAGAGAAATTGAGGCGAAATCTAAGCCCGAAGCGCAAGTGACAACGCCCGAACCACAAGCGATGGTGACCGAAGCGCAAGCAATGGCGCAACCGGAATCGAGTTCCAATCCGCAACCAACATCGGAATCGACGCAGAAATCGGCACAAGAATCGACATCACAGATGACGCAAAAATCGACTCTGGAATCGGGGCCACAGCCGACGCAAGAAACACAATCGGGGTCTGTTCAGCAATCTATACCGACGCCGAAACCTGAGCCGCGAAAAGTGCCGGTGATTACGGAAGCGTTGTTTTCTGAGTTTCGGAAGGAAACGCAAGCATCTTTTGAGGACGTGAAAGAAATCATGTCGGAATGTAGAAAGATACTGCGTAAGGAGGAAAAGAGCGAAGTTCGTGATTTACGTAATCAGTTGAAGAAAAATGAAAATTGCACAAAACAGCTACTTAATGGAATCACGACTTTTCTGGACTCGCTAGCTTCCGAGATTCATAATCCCGATGTTGACGCCCAATACAGAGAAAAGGCGCAACGATACGCAAAAATGCTGGTAGGTTGCCTGAATCAGCAGGAAATGATATTCGAAATCGTTGATCCAGAAGTCGGTTCGTCGTGGGACTCGCGAGATACGGCTGTAAAAGCGATACACGCGCAGGATCAGGAAGTGAAAACGGTTGAAGAACGGAAGGTTTTGCGTTGTTTGGACTGGGGATATAAGTACTGTGACGGCGCACTTCTTAAAAAAGCGACGGTAGAAGTTCCGAAAGTCAATTATTCATCTTTGGTTTCAACTGAAACTCCAGAAAATACGACTGAAGAGACTTTGGAGAATGTTTCCGATTCGCCATCATCGACTAACGAAATGTAATTTTAATTCCATTAACTTTTAAAAATAGAAAGGACATAATATGTCAGAAAAAGTGAAACCCCTCATTGGGATTGACCTAGGTACCTCAACTTCCATCATCACAGCTTTTGAAGATGGTGGTGTGAAATCGTTTGTCGATTCGTCTGCAGCGGTTTCGACGCCGATTATTCCATCAGTGGTGGCTTTTGACCCGACGAATAATGAAATAGCAGTGGGGGAATTTGCAGAAAACTTCCCGGATTGCATTCGTGAAGCGAAACGTCAGATGGGAACGGAGGAAACCTGTACGACCGGTGGGAAGACTTATAAGCCGGAAGAAGTGGGAGCGTTCGTGTTGAAGTATTTGAAAAGTATTGCAGAGCAGGAACTTGGAGAAGAAATTAAGGACGTTATGTTAACCGTTCCTGCGATTTTTAACGATAAAGCACGAAATGCAACCATGGTGGCTGGACAAATTGCCAAGCTGAATATCGTTCAGTTGATTAATGAACCGGTCGCTGCGATGTTGTATTATGTGCATCTGTTTCAAGATAAATGGGAGGACAGTGACAAAGTTCTTTTGGTGTTCGACTTCGGTGGTGGAACGTTGGATATTACCGTCGGCGTGAAAATCGGTTCCATGCTGAATATTTTGTGTAGTTACGGCGACCATCAGTTAGGTGGAAAAGATGTTGACGAAATGTTCATGTGGTACATGTTGAAGAAATTTAAAGAAGAAAATCCGAAGGCGAAAGTGCCAACTTTTGATGAACTGATTTATAACCAGAAGAGTCTGTTGAAAAGACAGGTTATTTTCGCGAAAAAACAGCTGAGTAAAAATAAGAGCGCCAAACTGTTCGTGGCTGCGTTGGGGACCAATAATGGTACTCCAATCGATCTGGATATGAATATTCAGAAAGAAGATTTTGAGAAAAATGTCCTCTGTGCGAAACACCCGAATGGCGGACCTTCGATTATTGAGAGAATCACGAAATGCCTCAAAGAGATGTTTACTCAGTATAGTGACAAAATCAAGAAAGAAAACATAGATTATGTACTCATGGTGGGTGGTTTTTCCTATATTCCATTGGTTCAGGAACGTGTATTACAGATTCTGAACAAGAGCAAGGAGGAACTATTCTGTAAAGACCCGGACTTGGCGGTGTCTCGTGGTGCAGCAGTTTTCGCTGTCATGAATCATCTGGGTGATTCTGATGACCTTGATAAAGAAGCAGAGGCTTATGGCGTTAAGAAAGAATATATTACGGAGACTCTTCCGGTTTCTCCTTACGGTATTGGTACGGATGTGCGTATTGATGGTTCTGATGATCTTTATTACGATGAATGGGTTGCTCCACAGCAGGAAATTCCTTTCAGTGGTGAATTTAGATATAGACTCATAACTCCGACGCAGAAGGCATTGTCGATGTTGATTTTCCAGAGTATACAACCATGTCGAGAAAACGAGAGACGTCCTATTAGCCAAGTAGATAATACAAATATCTCGAATTCGATTCGTGGTATTCCACCTGCTTCTGGAGAACCTCATGAAGTTGTTGCGGAAGTGAGTTACGATAAAAATGGACTTCTGAAAGCTGTTGTTACCATTCCCTCGACAGGACAACAAATGGTTCTCGAGTTCATCGCAAAACCTGCGGCTTCTAAAGCAAGCCAGAAGCGGATTGACTCCGAGAAAATGCGTGGTAGTAATTAGTTTATCAGTTAATTGATAACAGGTTGTTAATCGAATATTTCCATATTTTTTTGACATGGAAATATTCTAAATGACTTTTTGAATATGAATTTTTTTAATTATGCCAAACGAAGTAACTGTTCTTATGTGCTTACATGGGAACCGGAAAGAGATTATGAAGTGACAATTCGCGCTGCGTCCAATGATGAATTCACGTATGACTCGAGAAATTCCGAGCCGTTTCATTTCCGAATGAAGAAGACTGCTGGTATGAAATTGGCGGGTGAGCAGAGGCCCTCATCACCGCTACCACCGTCGAAAAAAGAACCAGAAAAAGAACTAGAAAAAGAGCCGGAAAAAGAGCCGTTGGACGTGCCGAAAGTGCGTCTTGTGCGTGGAGAGAAACAAAAATCTCTGGTTTGGTCGGAGGTGAGGGGAGCTGAAAAATACGTGGTTGAGCGGAAATCACGGAAAACAGGGAAAACGGTTACTAGGGAATTTAAGGGAAATCGGGTGAACTTTACGAATTCCGAAAATGGTTACTTCTGTACTGTGACGGCGATTCCGGAGGATACGAGTAGGTATTTACCGTCGACGTCGGCTATTATTTATATTCCAGGGGTTAAGAAAAAAGATTCCAAGGTGAAAGATAAGGGAGATTCCGACACGAAAGAATCCAAAACGCCCCAAAAAACCAAAACGCCCTCAAAACCAAAAGTTAAATTGACTCCGGAAGAAAAGGTCATACATTCCCTTTTGGAACCGCCACTCACGATGGGAGATGGAAGAAAATGCGCGTTGCTGGAGATTACTTGGTACTCGAAAGTTAAATCAGGCGCAAAAGCCGGTGAGAACGGTTATTTTTGGCTGAATGTGAAGAATAAGCCGGAAAAGAATACGTTCCACGGGGTGATTTTCAACCCGGACTCGTATAGAAAATCGACAACGGTTGTCATGCGGGTTGCGGAGGGAGAAGTGACTGTCGAGGAACAACAGGTCAGCCTGCAACTTGATTTGACTGGCAGACGGGATATCGGATTCTATGATGAAAATAATGAGACCGAGAGAAGGTTCATTGCCAATGAAAATAGCATAGGTATTTCATTTGCCTGTCAAGATGGTAAATGGGAAGGGATTTCCAGTGATGGGAACTATACTTTCAAAATGACCAAGGTTACACAGGAAGAAGCGAACCAGAAACTGGAGGAAATTAAAGCTACGCAGAAGAAAACGCGTAAAACCAATCATAAACTTAGTTATTGACGGCTGGATTTAGGAAATGTTTACACGACTACATGCTTGACGAATTACGACTTTTGCGTGAATTGGTAAAACGCGAGCCATGTAAATACTCCGTGGAAATACACCTTGCAGGTGGCCATTAAAGTAAAGAAAATACGGTATGATATTGATTTTGGGATAAGAATTGTCTCTGTCGGAATACTTGTCAGTCATCGTGCCGTATTTTGGGTGTTTTTTATATTTTGTTTTCATTTTGATAACGGAGGTTCCGATGGCAATTCCAAAACGGTGGCGCTGTGTTTTTGCGTGGCTGGTGGTGTGCGGTATGATTTTTCTCTCTGAAAGCGTCCTTATCGCGAATGACGCGAGAGTATACTGGGAAAACTTTGACGAAAATGTGAGAGATTTCAACGAGGTTAAAGATCTGTTGAAATCCATGAATGTGCATTCAAATTTCGTTAATTATACGGTCATTACCGAGTCGAACGGGCATAAAATTCCATTTAACGAATTAACCGCGAATCAAGGGAGGAAGGGAAAGGATTGGTACTCTGGGTGTGCCTATATAGTTGTTCCTTCTCAGGAAAGTCTTGATTTTTATGATAATGTTATCTATCCGAAACTGAGTAATTTTTTTAAGGGAATCGTTTCCGATCCTAGTAATTTTCAGGTAAGAAATATAACCTATGAAGCTGTAAAAAGGCCCTTTGATGACCATCTTTATTTAATTTCACATGAATTGGAAGAAATGTTGGACGAGAAAGAAAATTCGTTAATTGTTCTGCGGAAAAGTGCTTCGTCTAAAAAGTTAGCGAGAATGAAGGAGGGGGATACGATTACTCTGGAAAGCGCGATTATCGTACTTCCTGAAGCGTATGCAAGTTCGGTACCAAGCAAAAACGAATCATTATCCGTTAAACTGAATTTGCTCACACAGAGTACTTCTAATCGAAAAGAAGATGTATTTTTTGTGAAACAGTATGAGATTTTACGTAGGTTTGTTGAGTACGTTGATCATGATTCGTGGCATGGACGTTTGATTTCAGGGAGTTCATGGGCTAATCAATACATAACGGTAGATCCTATTTTTGTGCCGGAAGATAAAGAATCGATGGTTAAGGGATTTACTCTTACTCGTAACCGAGCGTCTCAGGCTCTTTATCATGATGAATATGTACCAAGTGTGAAAAGAGAAGATGTTTCTGCTGAAGAATGGGAAACGATTCAACAAGAAGAGTCTGAAAAAAGTGAAATGGAACATAAAAAGTGGAGAGAGGAGGAATTTAAGAAAACTCCGCAGTCCGTTCGTACATTCGGATTTCTTTACGGAATTGTTGTCTGTACCGCTAGCATTGCATTCGTCGGGCTAACTATTTATGGACTTATTTCGAATCTTCATCCTAGCTGGTATCTTTTTCCTGGAGTGGCAATTTGGAATGCTATTATCATTCTATATTTAGGTTTATTTACCGGTCTTGTCGGTTTTTGGATATGTTATCAAGTAAGTCCGTGGGGAAGTATTATCACCGGAGGGATTTTCTTCCTGCCGTTCGCAATTTTTCATGGAATGTTTAATCGAAGCGAAGAAGAACGAAGACAAGACCGGATGCGGGATATGATTGATGAAATAAGGTCTCCAGGTTCCAGCTTAGGTAACTCGCTATTGAGATTTGGTGTTAAATGTATCTTCATTGTACTTTTTGGGGCGGTTTTACTCCATGTATATTGGTGGTGCAGAATATTCCTCTATACTAGAGAAATTTTGAGATTAATGAGAGGAATTAATTCGGTTGAGTGATTCGCTGTTGCCAGAGATAGGGTGTTCTGAATGGTGACTATTTTTCACTTCAGAACACCCCGTAAATGATGTCCACTTCCCCTTTTAAAAGGAGGAGGGTTTTTTATGTCAGAAACATTATAAAATTCGCTTTACCGCACGATGATATCGCGGAAATGCTGAATCAGATTACGCGTGATCGGACCGACTTTTCCGTCGCCGATTGGACGACCGTCTATTTTTACTACCGGAATCAGTTCTGCCGCAGACCCGGTCAGGAAGCACTCGTCCGAGATGTACAGGTCGTGGCGCGTACGAGGAACTTCACGCAGTTCATAACCCAGCTCTTTCGCCAAATCGATAACCGCAGCGCGCGTGATACCTTCCAGAATTCCCGCATCCGTCGGCGGCGTGTAAATAATGCCGTCCTGAATGATGAAAATGTTATCTCCCGTACATTCCGCAATTTCACCGTTGCTGTTCAGAAGGAGAGCTTCTTCGCAATTCGCGTTGAGCGCTTCGAGTTTCGCCATGATGTTATTCAGGTAATTCAGCGACTTAATCCGAGGACTGAGGGCGGCGGCCGGCATACGAATCGTACTTGCGGTCACGATTTCCATCCCGTTTTCGTAAAGTTCTTGTGGATAAAGTTTAATTTTGTCCGTGATGATAATCACACGAGGATTCGAGCAGTTACGCGGACTTAATCCCAGATTCCCGGCTCCGCGCGTCACGACCAGCCGAATGTAAGCGTCGGTCAGACCGTTCAGAGCGAGCGTGTCATCGACAGCTTTCATCATTTCTTCTTTCGTCATCGGAATTTCCAGCGCAATCGCCCGCGCGGAGTTCCAGAGACGGTCCATGTGATCCTGATGACGGAAAACTTTTCCGGAGTAAGCGCGCATTCCTTCGAAAATGCCGTCACCGTAGAGAAGACCATGGTCGAAAACGCTGATTTTAGCATCTTCTTTCGCAAAATACTCGCCGTTGATGTAAACTTTATACGACATGATTGTCCTTTCTGATATTACCAACCTCCCTTACTCGGGAAGGCTAAGTTTGAAAACTTTTACCCCGACCCCTCCGGTGACTGCGTCGCCACATTCCCTAACCTGGATATTTCATATCCTACGGATTTTACGGAAACCAGTGTTTTTAAATCTCCCGCAGATTCTACAGATTCCACAGATTTTCACAGATTTTTAAATCCGACACACAATAAAATTCTCTTTTCCGTCGTTTCGCGTTGCGGAAACGACTACCGGAGGGACCACCCCTCGAGAGAATTTTCATGTGTAATTAAAAATGATTATGCTCATTTAAAATCCGTCTGTGAAATCTGCCTTTTCTGTGCGAAGTGCCGTAAAATGCGGGGTCCCGGAAAATAAAAAACTCGGTGTCCTAAATCATTTTCATCTCCACAAAACTCACTCCTTTCTGTGAAAGTCTGTGAGATCTGTGGGAGATTTAATGATTTTTGTTTCCGCGTTAAAATACACTACGTTATTTTAACGTTTTTCGCCTTTTTAGGTATGAAATATTCAAGCTAATAGGGGAGCTATTTTTAATATACTCAATCTCCGCGCGTGTCAGGTGAAATGTTGAATACACAAGCATTTCCATTTTATCATAAATCGGCATTCCTGAAAATATCCCATCAGCTACTTTTTCCAAATTTTCTGCAACTTTTTTGGAAATTTTCAGAAAAGGTAGCCGTTCTAGGTTACTTTTTAACACTTTATGAGTGAAAAACCATTCACGGAACAGAAACTGAAATGCTTCGGAGTTCAAAAAAAGTGTAACCAGCCGCGAGCTGTAATCAGGAATGGAGGGAATGAGGAAATTTGCACTGTTGAGCGTCAGTCGTCCCTCCGTGTCCAGCGCGAAAGTCGGGTGTGACGTAATAAATCGGTACACTATTTTTCCGGCACTCGATAACGCGACTCTGGAAGACGCTGCTGAAAGTACTTTGGCTGAAAATTTATCTGATATTTGAGTGCCCCTATCCGAAACGGCTCGATGTCCGTCCCACGCAGAATCGGCTCCCACCGCGCGTCGGAATCTTCTTTATTTATCT
>JAUNAI010000128.1 GCA_030527705.1 Planctomycetia bacterium
TCCGCAACCTGAATCTTCTAGTTTTCGCGACCTGAATTCTCTAGTTTCCGTATGCAACTTTCCACCACTCCCGGCTCGTTATCCGACATGGCACCGTCGTGAATCCAGCGTATTTATCCAGATGAAAAGTTTCCGTAGTTCGAGGATTGTTCCAACAAGACTGCGCGTCAAATCAGTCCATCGCGTTTTTGTTCATTTTCGCCTGTAATTCAGCTTTCCATTCCAGTCGGTTTTTCTCCTCGGTGAGAAGTTTCATCTTGATGTCTTGGGAGATGCCATACCATTCCGTTGACGTTTTCGCCGTCGCCGACTGCACGGACAGGAATGCCAGCATGACGAAAGTCGATAACGCCAAAATACTGAAAAATCGAGGTTTCATAGGTCAGGTTCCTTTTTGAATTTAAGTTTCAGGAGGTTAAGTAAATGCTGAATAAGTCGCACTTTAAAAACATCCCCTTTAGTCTGAAAATTTCATCTCCCACGGATTACACGGAAACCAGTGGTCTTAAATCTCCCACAGATTTAATGATTTTTATTTCCGCGTTAAAATACACTGTGTCATTTTAATGTTCCGATGAAAATGAGGGATTCATTCCGTATTTTACAACACTTGAACGTTTTTTACCTTTGTAGGTATGAAATACTCAGGTTAGTGGAAACTAATCAGAAGTGAATCTTGTGTAAAACGTTACTCCTTATAAACTTGAATAATTTTGCCGTCCAGATTAACTTTGACGCGAATTTTACCGTACCAGAGAGTTCGAGATGACGCCGTCGCACGCCATTTTTGATACTCCTCGTCCGATAGATTATCTGGGGATGCAATAAGTATGATTGCGATACCGTCAGGCTCTCCGAATTGGCTACACAGTTCCGTTTCCGTTTTTCCGACGTACGGCGATAATTCCTCCAGCGACGGCGACCGAAAACAGTACGAAACACAGACCGCCATCGCCACTGCTAAGAGAATCGATAAAATCTGCTTAGGCGCAAGTCGAAAACCGCTGTTTTTCGTTATCTGAATCTGTTGCAGCTGCGTGAGTTCTTCCAGAATCAGGCTTTTGGATGGGTTCCTCGGGTCGTAAAGGACCGTCACTTTACTCTGTTTCGTGGAGATAAAATGAGAACAATTATTCCAGTACGCATTTCCATTTTCATCGAAAAACTGGAAAAAACAGCCGGTCATTTTATGGTTTCGGATGATACCGTTCGTAACTTTTCCGCGCCGCAGAAGGTGGATTGTACGCCACCCCAAAAAGAAACTTTTGCCCCAGATGAAAAAAAGAACCAGCAAAAACACAAAACATAATACCATGCCATCCCTATCATAATGGATTGCGGATTCGCACATTCCTACTCCGAAGTACCGGAAAGTCAAGTAGAAAATGTATATCAGAAAACCGAAGAGGATGCCGTTATTTCCGATTTTAAAATTCGCCCAGAAACGCTGATACGGTATTAATGCCAATAAAAGCGCCAAACGTAGTCCGAGCGACACGGAACGCGGCACATCTGTCGGCGGAAGCAGAGAGCACATCGTCTCGGATTTTTTCAGAACACACCGGTCTTGCTCCATGACTTGCCGAACGGTCGATTCTTTCCAGACGTTTTTCTTGAAGCGGAGGTATTTTCTAGTTAAAATCAAGGAACCAAAAAAGAAGAAACCGGAAATCGCCAGCGCAACAATCCCGGAAACCCAAACATAAAACGGTTCATGAGGCGCGTTGTAAAAAATAACGCATGCCAGAGTGAAAAAAGGAAACGCCCAAATCGGTCCCCAATATCGGGCTACTTTATGAATCTGATTCACGGGTAATCGTTTTTTGTACATTGAAGGCCCTTTAAATATTACCTATTCTTGATTTTAGTTTATCTAAAAATTGTATCCCACAAACTAAACATTGAAAAAAATACGATTTCTTATAAAATCACATCTAAATCAAAATTTTCTTTAGAAAACGTTGAATAAGTTACCTTTATTTGGTAACGGAATAAAGTAAGTTTTTAGGCTAAACACACTACGCCAATTTCACCCTTTCGGGAGAAATCGGCTACCCGTCATGTCGTAACGCCCGTGGGAAGAAAACATTTTTGCAAAATTGTTTTCTCCCCAGACCCCTCTTTCAAAAAACTCTTGATCGCGTTCTACGAATGCTTGCTTTTTTGGTTTTTTGTTTTATTTTTTCGCTACTTTAGCCACTCATTCACCGTCGGCGCAATCGCTTTCGCCCAAATCTCGTACCCTGCTGCGTTCGGGTGCACTAAATCCGGATGCGTTTCGCGGTGCATGATGCCGTCCTGGTCCATGAAAAGGTCGTGAATGTTCATAAAAACGATATTTTTCCCGTCGGACATCGCAGGTAACGCCTCATTCACCTTCAAAATTCGCTGACGGCGCGCGCTCTGTGGCGTTGGGTCGTGCGGGTCGCTCGGAAAAACCGCTAAATGGAGAATTCGCGCTTCGGGCCACCGTGTTCTGAGCCTCGCCAAAATCTTTCGGTTCCCCTCAATCGCCACCTCCGGCTGCATTTTCAGATAACCAACATCATTCGTACCAATCATCACAATAATCATTCTCGGTGAGATATTTTTTGTAGCAGGACTGTCGATACGTGCGAGACACTGTGCCGACGAAATCCCTCCCAGACCAATATTCAGCATGCGATACTGACCGAAATACTTCTTCCAGACCGCCAGATTTTCCGGAGTGTTATCCCAGTTGTCAGTAATCGAGTCGCCGACCCACAGAATGTCGATTTCCTGCGTGTCGTTCTGATTCTCGCTCTGATTTCTCTTCTGATTCTCTTCCGCTATCAAATTTCCCGAAAGTCCAGCGCAAAGTCCCATAATTCCGCTACCTACACAACACAAAAATCGTTTTCGGTTCATCATTCCCTCCGAAATTTTACATTTTCAGATTCCATTTTCACATACGATTTCCATTATACCAACTTCGCGCGTTTCGTCAATAGCGTTACCGGAAAAGTCGGCGATTTATCCGCAAAAAAATGATGTGTGAATCTCATTCTACGCATAAAAGCGTAAATTCTTGTATATAGTCTAACAGAATAAAACGTCCGTCCGGCGAAAAATGGATACTTCTTATCCAATACGGCGGCATCTGTTTTTTTAGGAGTAACCGTCCTTTATCCGTTTCCCAAACGTACAAATATTGAGTTTCCTCGCTCTCCGAATACAAAATTGTCGCGAACCGTTTTCCGTCTGGTGTAAAAGTTGACCGTGAAAATGAAGAGAGAAATAAAGAATATTTCTCATTTTCGTCCATTTTTGCTATTTCATCAAAATTTTCGAGCGTGCACGATTTTTCACCATCCGGAAACCAAAAATGAAGCTGATTTTTCTTGTTGGTGACAACCGAATATTTTCCGTTCCCTTCCGCGTCATAAAAAACGTAAAAATCTCCTTTCGGAGGCGCGGATTCTTGACGTAATTTCTTATTTTTGAAATCCAGAATGAATACGTTTCTACCTTTATCGAATAATTTTTGCTCTTCCCACCAGACGCATTCTTGCTCCGTGAGAAAAGCTAAATCTCGCACATTAAGTCCATAATCTCCAGCATCTGCAAGTCGAAATTCGTGTCGCGTTTTCCAGTTTTTTGCATCGCCAATTTCGAGTGATTCCCCACGGTGACGCAAAAATTGTTGACCGGACGGCGAAAAAACGAGTTGTTCACATTCCCACAGTTCCATATTCCAAAAATTCTCTTTCGGCAATTCGCGCACCGACTGACCGTTTTTTATATCGCGTAACGATATATTTTGATATCCATACAGTGCCAGTCTCTTTCCGTCCGGCAAAAAAGTCGCAGACATATTCCACGCGCAACCGTTCTGAAGGACGAGTGTCGGCTTTTCGGATTCCAAATCCCACATACAAAACTGCATGATTAACGGATCGCCCGACATAAAAGCCACATAAGCGTTGCCTGCATAAAAACGCTTTCCGTCCGGCGAAAAATCAAAATAAATTTCCCCCTGTTCCGTCTGAAAATGAAGATGTTCTTTTTGTGTCGCAATTTCCATTACTTTAATTTCATAAAAGTTGGTTTTTTCATTTCGCGTTAAAGTAGCGCGGAATTTTTTATCTCTTGAATAGACGTTTACTTCGCCATCACTCTCATTATCAACCTCAATTCTATTTCTGTTTGCAAATGTTGTATTTTTATCTTCGGAAATCTTTTTCCGCGACAATTCACGCCACGTTCCGACTTCCAGAATACGCAAAACGTACTCTTCTTCCTGAAAATTGTACTCTACAAAAGAGAGTGTTTTCCCGTCATGAGAGAAAACAGGCATTAAATTTTCTGAAAACTCAATCGAAAAAGAATGAATCCATTCTCGATTTTCGACATCCAGAATCCCCATCGTGTCGCCATACGGAATCGCCAGCAACTTCCAATCTGGTGACAACGCGCCCCAACCGAGGCGTTTATCCATACTCCATACGATTTCTCCCGGTTTCGCCGACTCATACGGAACCACGACTTGCGCCGGAATCGGAACGAAAATGGAAGCCAGATTTTCCATATCTTCCGCATTTTCCACAGAAACTATCCATTTTCCGCCCCAAAACAGACCATAAACGGCAACAAAAACCACGCAAATTAACAGAAACTTTCCCTCAAATGCCTTCATGACGCCCCCCAACTCTCTGAACATACTCATCTATTTATTATTACGGTTTTTATTTTCTAAAAGTTGTATATTTTCTATCTATTTTTTAGAAAAAGAAGACGGGAACATCTTGACAGGGGGAAACGTATGAATTAAAATGGAAAATATGTACTTTTAATCGTTTCCATTTCTGTTTTCATTTTTGATTCAAAATACGCCAGCTTCATAGGAGAAAAAAATGTCGAATGCAATCTTGGAATTCAAGGGCGAATATCATTTTTTGGACAATTTCTATCCGGCACCGGTCACGTGGGAGGGGATTACGTATCCGACGAGCGAACACGCGTTTCAGGCGGCGAAGACTTTCGATAACGACTTTCGGCTACAACTCGCGCAAGTTGAAAGTCCATTTCGTGCCAAGAAAATGGGACGCGCGGTCAATTTACGGACGGACTGGGAAGAGCGAAAATACGACTTAATGGAGGAAATCGTACTGGCGAAATTCCATCAGAACCCCGATTTAGCCGAGAAGCTGATTGCGACAGGTGACACGCATCTTGAAGAGGGAAATCACCACAACGATACCACGTGGGGAACCGTGGACGGCGTGGGAAAAAACTGGCTGGGGAAGATACTCATGTCCGTCAGAGAAAAAATCAAATGATTAAGGAGATTTCATGATAAAAGCGCTTATTCGTGCGACCGTCCGGGGTGGGATTTTTGCGAGTATCTGTCTCGTTTGTCGGATTTTGATTTTATCGTATCTTGCCGGCTTACCGCGAGTGGGATATGTTTCTCTTTCTGCGGCGAGTGAACGGAGTAACACGATTCAACACGGACTCTGTTTTTTTGCCGTCATTTTCATCATAGCGACGGCGTGGGGGTTACTCCGTGAGTATCGCCGTAGTGTGTCCAAAAATGTTTAATTTTCAGCTGTTTTTTAAAGGTTTTAAAATCATGTTTAAGAAATTTTCCGCTATTTTATCCACTTTCATGGCTTGCGTCGTGTTGGTTGTTGTTACATCGGTAAACGCTGGCGAGAGCGTGAATCTCTGGCCCGAAGGGAAAATGCCGACGGTAGTGAAGGGACAGAACATGCCGACTTATGAGGTTTTCAGACCGGAAAATAAGACGAGTGACACGTGCATCATTCTCTTTCCGGGTGGAGCGTATCAGTTTCTCGACCCGCCGTCCGTGATGGAAGTGATTGCGAAATTCCTCAACGAGCGTGGAATCACCGCCGTCGTGGTCCGTTACCGAGTTCCGCGCCCCCAGACCGTCGCAAAACACGTGACCGCCTGGCAAGACGCTCAACGCGCGGTACGGATTGTACGCTCGAAAGCGGCTGAATTAGGCGTTCATCCCGAAAAAATCGGTTGTCTGGGCAACTCCGCCGGCGGTCATCTTGTGCTCATGGTTGCCACGACGAGCCAGACGCGAGCGTACGCTCCAATTGACGAAATTGACGATGTTCCGTGCCATGTCAATTTTGCCGTGCCGGTCTATCCCGCGTATGTTTTGGAGGACGGAAATGACGGTCCAAACCGTGAAAAAGGGAACGATTCGACACTGGTTTCCGACTTTTCTTTCGACGCGAAAACCCCGCCGATGTGCCTGGTTCACGGCGACGCGGACGTTTATTCACCGATGGCTTCCGTTGCGGTTTACCACAAACTCCGCACGTTGAACATCCCGGCGGAACTCCACATTTACGCCCTCATTCATCACGGCTTCGCCGCCGCGCACGGAGGACCGCATCATCAGGCGTGGCTGAATCGGGTTTATGAATGGATGCAGATAATGAAATATTAAAGTCTATATAAAATATCAAGAAGTTTTTGAAAGAGGGGTCTGGGGAGACAACATTACGGGTAGCAAGTTCTTCTGCGGAACGCAGTAGAATCTTGCGTTCGTGTTTAGACTAAACATTCATCACATTATAGGTAAAATTTCCAGCCCAAAGGAGAACAACAATGCGTTTCCCAATCCACAAAATCCTTATTATTTTATCCATCCTTCTCCTTTTCCCGCTCGTCGGATTGGCGGAGGAGACGCGCTCGGACGTTTTTCCGCAAGCGACGATTCAACTGAGTCCTGAAACGATGGCAGAATTGGAGAAAATGAACGAGTATCCATACCCGCCGTTCGTACAGAAACTTCACTCCATCGCGGAGAGAATGGAAGTGTTTCCAGTCGATTTCATCGCAAGAAAAGGACCGTTGGAAGGGGGCGTTCGTCGCTCCGAGTTACACTTGGAAGATTTCAGGATTTTTTGTGAGTTCTGCTACTTTGTGTTACACGCGACGGAAGAGGATTTTGAGGATTGCGTAAATGCTTTGCCGATGGTGAAGTCGCCGAAGACGCAAGCGCTTATTTTGACGGCACTTTATATTCACACGCGGACGTTCTCCGATGAGCATACGAAAAAACAGGATGGAAAATTTACCGATTCAGTTTCCTCTTGGAGTTGGCTGGAGAAGAATGCCGTCCATTTCAATTATGACGTAAAAAAGCAGACCGTTCTGAAACCCGCGGAAACACAGCGATACCAGTCGATTATTCGTGCGTATTCGTCCTCTTCCGAGACGGCTTTTGAACGTGTTGACGGTTATAAAGCGAAATGGCTCGATGAAAGGTCGAACAATCGTTTTTTGCAACGAGAACCGAAATTTTCGAGCAATTTAGTCAATGACTTTGAATCCAGCCACATCGACAGAGTGGAACTTTGTGCGAAACTCTGGGAGAAAAACGATTCGGACGCACTTTTAATCATTTCGGATTTACTATTCCTCTGCTATTCCGAGGATCTGCATCCTGATTATGGTGCACTGGGTACTTTTATACCATTTAATAACGCCAGCGCGACGCCGAAAACCGTCGGGCAAATTGCGACGCAACTTCTGGAATCGTGGGAGCCGGTGGGACTAGATGGGAAGGAAAGTTTAGAGGGACAGGTGTTGCAGAAACTTCACTCCATCGCGGAGAGAATGGAAGTGTTTCCAGTCGATTTCATCGCAAGAAAAGGACCGTTATCTGTTGAAAAAAAACTCGTCCATATCCGTACGGAGCTTGGAATTAAGGATTTTCGGGTTTTCTGCGAGTTTTGTTATTTGGCGTTGCATGCCTCGGAAGAGGAAATCGCACCTTGTCTGGAAGCGTTGCCTTCCGAATCTCCGAAAGTTCAGGCGCTCCTTTTGACCGCGCTCTACATCCGTACTCGAACGTGGTCGGATGCGTTGCTTACAACCAACGACGAATTCGATACTTGGATGCAAATTGGCGGTTTATGGAGTTGGCTGGAAATGAATATCGGTTCCTTCGATTATGATTTTGCGGGGAGAGACACCCTTTCCCCCGAAACCAAACTCCGCTACCAATCCATTATCCGGGATTTTTCTTCCTGTTCCGCAGTCGCGTTTGAAAAAATGGAAGGCAATGTGGATTGGGACAAAGAAAAATCGAAGAATCTTTTTCTCCAACGTGGATTTTCCGTCACTTCCATTAAAACATTTACAGACCTACATGCGTTTTGTACAAAAGTTTGGAGGGAGGATAAAACGGAGGCACTTCCTCTGGTTTCCGACTTGCTGTATCTCCGCTATTGGGGCGATATGTTTGGAAGATACCATTATAGCAGTGCGGGACCTCAAAGAGATAACGCCAGCACGACGCCGAAAACGGTGGGACAAATCGCCACGCAACTTCTGGAATCGTGGGAGCCGGTGAAAATCGAAGAGGGAACGTTTATTATGGAATAAAATTTCATAATTTATAAAATGAAACGTTTTGAGAAATAATTTAACGCTAAGTTTTGGCTAAACTCATTACGCAAGATTCCACCCATTCGGGAGGAACTTGCTACCCGTCATGTCGTTGCGGTCGTGGGGAGACAACATTTTGAATGTTGTTTTCTCCCCAGCCCCCTCTTTCAAAAACTTTTTAATAGCGACTGCGTCGCAGGTATTTATTTAACATTTTCTAAAAACTTTTGGAGAAACCCCATGAACACTTTATTATACCCATTTATCGGCTTGATTTTGGCGTGTTGCTGAGCGCGTGGGTGGAAGGTTGCGGTGGCGATTCTCGTGACGCTCTGGATAGCTCATGGGGTCTATATTACCGCTTGTTCCTTTTCCTATCGATTCTGGGATTTCGACAGAAGTCTGCAGGACATCGGAACGTTGGCGCTCAATGGCGAAACCGACGTTCTTCTCCCGCATTTTGACGCTTGTTTTACGAAAAATCCCGAAAACGGAATCTCCGCGCGAGAGCTGTGTATAAGGATTCATCAGGAATACCTCAAAACGGAACACGAAAACCAACTGCCTCCGCGTCCTGAATTTACCGGCTCCATTTCCACGCACCCCTGCTGGTTCCCGATTGGGCGGAATGCCGAGCGTCTCCTGATTCTGGTCGCTCTGGTCGGTGTCGTGCTTTTTCTGCTTGCGCTCTTCGCGAAACGGTGGGTTTTTATCGTGACGATTTTCGTCTGGATGATAACGTCCGACGTGTGGTTCTTTTATTGTTCTGCCATATTTGAGCTGGGTCATTTTAAACCGTGCCAGCATATTTTGGCTTCCATACATGAAACGCTCAAGGAAGACAAGTCGAGCGAGTTGGTCTCTATTTTATCGGAATTTCCGCGCTCCCCGACCAACCTCCCAACCGAATTTTACATGTCTGTGGAAGGGCGAAATTTGCTATACGAGCTGGAAACGAAAATTCAGGTAATTGCCTATTCCGAAACCGACGCGGAAGAGAAAAAATAAACGTGGTACGTTTTTTTTTGATAATTCCAGTAAAATTCGGGGAATTTTCACGTGGAAGTCTTGACATTCGCTTGGGGGTTTGGTAAAATTCAGAAAAATACGCCTGATTAAGTGAATAGCCTCCCCTTTTAGGGGGGGCAATTTACTCAATCAGCATTTATAAATGTAAAAATAACGATGTCGCCATGAAAGGAACTTTCCATGACCAAAAAAATCCTGTTTCTCATCCTTCTGATTTTTGCGTGCCTGATTGTTGGTTTTTTCCTCGGAAAATACTCCCAGACGAGCGAAATTTTTGATTTGAATGCGCTCACGGACCACCTGCGGAAAGTGAATAATGAGGCTCCGGGAACGTTACCTAATTTTAAGGTGACTTCTTTTATCGCCCCTAGAAATGGTGAAATTATATCGTGGGCGAAATTTGACGGTTTTATTCTCGAGTCATTCTCGAAATATCTAAAAAACATGAATGGTTTTTCTCATCTGACGCTCGGCGCAAGCCGTCTCAATGCGGACGATTTACGTTATATCAAGGCGCAACGTTCCACGCTCAAAATGCTGTTCCTCGATTCGTGTTCCATCGAGGAACAGGCGATTCCGCTTCTGTGTGACCTGAATGTGCGTGCTTTTCAGCTCTGCGACCAGAAACCATCGAAAAAATGGCTTGATGTAATCGCGTCGATGAAAGAGTTGGAGGAACTGCACCTGTGGCACATCTCGGATTTTCGCGCGTATTCCCAGATGTTGACGAACTTGCCGAATTTGAAACATTTAGTCCTTCATGACGTTCCACTCGCGCCAGAAGATATGGCAATGTTTAAGAAAATGAAGAAGCTGGAAACATTATCAATCGACAGCGAGTTGGCGACAAAACCGGAATTCAGGGGGGTGACCAACGCGAATTTTGACCTGATTCAAGTGAATGCCAATTCGCAAATACCATCGTTTGAGAGTTCCATGCTGTATTGAGCCGACCAGAGTATTTTTAAGCAGAAAATACGCCTTTTTTTGCTGAAATTTGAGGAAAGTCACGCGGTAACGGCTTGACTTACTGAAACGGATAGGGTAAAATAGCGTTTATTGGGTGACGACGTGTCTCGCGTCGCTATGAGGTAGTTTAAAATGTCGATTTTACGCTAAAATCGGTGATTTTTGGATACTTTTTAGGCTAAAATTTGTATTTTTCACCACTTCCACTCTTGCGAGCACCTCGCCTCCCAGATAATCATTTTTTCCACCTAAACAGA
>JAUNAI010000129.1 GCA_030527705.1 Planctomycetia bacterium
ATCAAGATGTTTTTTAAATCAAGATGTGCCGTTTTTTCTCTATAAATCACCGCACTCTCCTACTTATCCATATATTTATTTTTATCACATGTATTAGTAAATGTCAAGGGGGGAATTTAAAATAAAGGGGAATTTAAAATAAACAAGTAGCAGGTATCATAATTCAGTGTTAAACTTTAACGATTTTTCCACTTGTATCTGTTCTTGTTTTTAGTTTAATTCTGTCGATAATAAGAAACGATAAAAAAATTAGGGTCAGTTAATCTGAAACTATTAAATCGAATATGAGAAAGATACGATATGCCTTATGACTTGAAAGGATTCAAGATGAAGACAATAAAACATGTAGAAGAGAATGTATCACATCTGTGTACGTCACGAAAACGAGCACGTTTTCTGCAGAAAAAGAGTATCGAGCTGTTTTTCATGGGCAGTTTCCTGACAGTAGCGTCGATTGTACAACCAGCTTTGGGAGATACGGTTATTCCTGAATGGAATAATCCCGTGACACCACACCATAATGGGAGCGTCTGGGAAGGTACCGGTAGCCAACAGTCAGGGGTGATTGATCTCGGCGTAGGGGAAACTTACGGAAATTCGAGTCATATCTACGACGGTTCTCAGCTGAAATACTACTTTAACGATTATACGAGCTACTATTCAGAGCAAGAAGCTCAGCTTGCGTCGAATATTGTGGAAGCGACGGCAAATGAAGCGGTGGCAGCTGCCGCTCTTGCCGCTGCTAGTGCTGCAGCTGTAGCTGACCCTAGTGGACCGGCAGTTGCGGCTGCGACTCTGGCGGTTGCTACGGCTGATTTAGTCATTGCGAGCTGGGCACTGGATTATTTTAAACGATGGGAATACGAGCATGTTGCCGCGATTGACTATAATTCTTCCATCACGGTCAACGGTTACGGCACGTTGTTGGGGACTTATCAGAATGTCGAAACGCTGAAACTGACGCAGAGCGGCGGAGTGATTCAGCTTGGTAATAGTTCCCACTCTGGCGTTTTTCGGAGTGTCGATTATCTTGACGCCGCAGGTTCACTAATACTGAATGATTCTACTGTACTCGACACGTTGGGGACAGTAAACATTAAGAATTCGCTGAACAACGAGGGAATGATTTATAAAGTGGATACCCTCAACGTAACCGACGACATTCAAAACAGCGGTCTGATGAATCAGGTGAATATCCTGACGGGAAGTAATTTTACGAATGATGTCGACGCCAGCGCGTCTTTCGGAAAGGTTACGCTCACGGGAAATCTGAGTAACGCGGGATTTTTTTCCGTCGATGATTCTCTGGAAGCGAAAACCGTCACGACAACCGGAACGCTCCATGTCGGTGGCGATGTCAAAACGACGCAGACCAGCGGAACGACATTCAAGAATACGAATACCGCAATCATTGGTGGTTCGCTGACTACTTACGGTCTGGAAAACTCCGGAGTTTTAAAGGTTCAAAATACCATCGACGCAACGGAGGTTAAGAACCTTACTGACGCAACTCTGGTAACGGACACCTTCCAAGTATCCACTTTTCAGAACAAGGGAAATGCCATCGCGACGAACATGACGGCAACCACACTCAATAACGAAACGACGGGCGGTCTTGTCGTTACGAATCTCTTAGAAGCGACCGACATAACCAACTCCGGCTCGCTAACGGCAGGATATATTCAAGCGAAAAACGTGAGCAACGTAGGAAGTTCCGCGAAATTCTGGACGATGAACCTCAGTGGAGAAACCGTCGAAAACTCTGGAACCATGGCTATTGACGGCGTAACGAACGTGACGGATTCCCTGATAAACACTGGGATTCTGACGACGAATGGCGTGGTTACTGTGACCAACACGATTCAAAACACTAATGGCGTCTGGACGACTTACGGTGCTGTTACGGGGAAAACGCTGACGAACGATGCCTCAGGAACCATTCAGCTTGGCGAGAACATGAAAATGACCGCGACGCTGGAGAATTCCGGAACCATTCAGGGCGTTTTCGGCGCGGAAACACTCATGGCGGGGACGCTTGCGAATACGGGGGAGAACGCGATTATCGAGAATCTCGAACGTGTTACCGTCGCGGGGAATCTGGAAAATACGGGTACGTTAAAAGATATAGAACGAATTAAGGTCGGCGGCAATTTCTCAACCTCCGGCGAGAATGTCACGGGTATCGAGCGACTGGAAGTTTCTGGAACCTCTCATATCACCAACGGTGCAACGATTCAGGGGACGAGTGATTTAGCCTCCACCTTCACAACGAATGGGCTGGTAGACGAAAACGGTGATAAAAAACTGGCTGGTACTATTACGGGATTCACAACCGTCAAAAATAATCAGTCTGTAGAAATTACCGAAACGGGAAAAATCGCTGGCACAGGAACGAACTCGACGTATGAACAGGACGAAAGTCTCGAAAATCACGGAATTATCGAGAATTTTCAACACGTGACAATTAACGGCGACGCTTCTAATGACGGAGAAATTACCGGAACGGGTGACAATTCCGAGCTCAAGGCGGAAGGTGACCTGACCAACCGCGGCATGGTCGAGAATTTCCAGCATGTGAATGTCTCCGGCAATTTTACCACCGCAGGTGACGGTTTTACACGTGTCGAACAACTCAACGTGGCGCAGAAGTCCTATTTTTCTGGTGACGACGCACAAATTACCGGTACAGGCGAAATAGCCTCCGCATTCCAGACGAACGGGCTTTATGGAGCGACCGACGCAGACGTGTTTAATGGAAAAATTACCGGATTTACGACCGTGAAAAATACCCAAGCGCTCACAATTGGTGAGAAAGGAGAGATTCTCGGAACGGATTACAACTCGACTCTCGACCAAGACGACGCGTTGACGAACGCCGGCAAAATTCACGGTTTCCAGAACATTATTATTTCTGGGGACGTGGCGAATACCGGTATAATCGAGAATGTGCAGAATTTCACTGCTAAAAGCGATCTGAACAGTTCTGGAACGCTGAATCATATCAAAAATCTCACCACAGAGGGCATCATCACGAACATGGAAACCAGCTCCCTCATCGGAACTGGTGATAATTCTCTATTAAACGCGCAGAGTGACCTGATTAACTCCGGGAAAATCCAGAATTTCGAGCATGTTAACGTGGCGGGGAATTTCGAGACTTCTGGCACAGATGTTTCGACAATTGAGCATCTGAATATCACGGGAATTTCGATATTCTCCGATGGTGCAACCGTCACTGGCACAGGAACGACCGCATCCGAGTTAACTACCAACGGACTGGGTGGAACCGTTTCCGAAATGAATCCGAACGGCGATTTTAACGGTACCATTACCGGTTTCACAACCGTGAAAAATACCGATATGCTGAATGTTGGAGCCGAAGGGCAGATTATCGGAACAGGCGAAAACTCCACCTTCACTCAGACCGGCGACACGGTAAATAATGGAACCATCGGCAATTTCCAGAATGCGATTTTCGACGGAAAATTGGAGAATAATAAAACCATCACAGATGTTGATACGTTCACCGCTCTTGCCGATGTAGCCAACGAAGAAAACGCTCAAATTTCCGGAACCGGCGCGAATTCTGAGATGAATCTTTCCGGAAATTTCACTAACTCCGGTCTCGTCATGAATTTCGGACGTGCGCAAATTACCGGTGAATTAACGAATGACGGTGAGATTAACGGTACAGACATATGCGCGCTTCTGAGTGCGCAATCTGTGAATAATGCTGGACTGATTCAGCGTATCGAAACGATTAATGTCGCGCAGTCGATGACCAATACCGGCACGATTTCTTCTTTCCGTAACATTAATATCGGCACTGAAACCGAAAATGGCGGAACAGGGACCTTCACGAATGATGGAGGTAATCTTAATCTGGTGGTAAAGGATGACATTATCAGTAAGGTGAACGTCAATGGGACCGCCACGGTCTCCGGTGGCACCGTAAATGTCTCAGGTGACCGCATGGCCGTCGGTAAATCGTACGTCTTTTTAACCACGTCCGACGGTCTGACGGTCGATGAAGAATTTATCATTACCATCGACGGACGTGTTAATCCGAAACTCTTCCACGCGGAAGGGTTCTATAATGAGAACGATTATTGGATTACCTCAAGACGGAATCACACTTATGAGGACCTTCCCGGCGCGACGTATAACCAGCGGAATACTGGTAAATACCTTGACCAGCTTTCCTACTCGCTCGATACGAGTAACCCAGATTACGATAAAACCGACTTATACCATGTTTTAGCGGCTCTGGATGGTACGGCGGATGAAGCAGAAGTGACTGGGAATGACGGAAATGTCCGAAAAGCTCTCGATGAACTTTCCGGCTCGATTTATGCGAATATGGGATTCATGACGCTCCAAAATACGTGGTACGTTCACCAGAATATTGCGAATATGATTCGACCACTCGACTGTCAGTACTGCGAAACGGATAATCCCAATTCCCGTGAGCGTAACCTCTGGGGCTCCTTCCTCGGCAACACTGGTGAAATCGATTCTGATGGTAACTCGCACGGTTTCGATTACGATTCTTACGGTTTAATCGTCGGCTCTGACCTTATGAGAAACGATTATTTCCGCGTCGGTGCTCACTTCCAGTACATGGATACCAGCATGAACCAGAACGGTATTAATTCTTCGGCGGATATGAACAATTACGACTTGGGATTATACGGAATTTTCCAGTACAATCTCGGTTACATACTTGCCAGTGCCGATTTTGGTTACACGAGTTACGACGTGTCTCGCAGTTTCGCGTTCGGAGGAGGTGAAGATTTCATCAGTCGTACACACTTCGGCGAGACCGACAGTACTCAACAGTCTGTCCGTCTCGAAAGTGCGTGGGACCTGACGATGGATAACCGCATGACACTCCTGCGTCCGTTCCTCGCGATTACTTACAGTCATATTCAGATGGACGGCGTATCCGAAACGAGCGACCTGCGCGACACCTATATCACGGAACTTGTGAATCACGATTACGACCTGAATTCTCTCCGTTCCGAAGTCGGAATCCGCGCCACACGCTGTTTCCAGACGGACTCCTTCACATTCGGTATTAACGGACGTGCAACGTGGGTTCACGAATTTTGCGACACGTATACGACGCTGACGAATAACTTTAACAATCAGAACGAGTTCCAAAATACAGGCTCATACCTCGTCCGCGGAGTCGATTTAGGGCGTGATTATGCGTGGCTCGGTCTTGGAATAACTGCCGACACTAGTACCGCTTGGACTTTCTTCGGAGGTTACGACGCGTTGGTAAATAGTCAGACACTGATTCACAACTTTAATCTCGGTGTCTCTCTGAACTGGTAGTAAATAGATGCTAAAACAAGAATCCCGACGTGAAACAACACGCCGGGATTTTTTTATCGATAAAACTTAATTGGAACTCCATCAATCAGAAAACAGGAACGAATACTTTTCCTATGATGGTTACTCTATTATGATGGTTACTCTACGCCAATTTGCTCCAGTCCCGCAGCGGTACTGAGAACCTGCCATGTGTAGACGTCAATTCCATTCACGACAAATGAAACGGAACCGTCACACCGCGCAACATTTACGCCACCAGGATGGTGACTACGTGCTGTTAAAACCTGATTCAGGTGTCCTGAAACTCGCGTCGGAGCAGGAATTCCATTCGAGGCGCAGATATCTACCGATGGACTCTGAATTACTTTATCTCCCACGTTCGAGTTCGGCGTACGGAACCCATTAAACGTCTGACCACCCACGGAAACGGAGACTTCACTAATTGGTCCACCCCAAGCGGAGCCAGTATGCGGAAGAATCAACGTTTCGGACATCATCAGCGTGTTACTCAGACCATCCTTAATCTGACTCATTGGGTTTTTTCGTTTCGGCACGAATGGTGACCCACGGAATTTCTGATTATTCGGGTCATAATGATCCGGGTCCACCGATGCGGAATTTGACGGCGAGCCGATATTCGTCTGACCATAATTCGTGTTTCCCCAGTTAATCACATAATTCGACCGAAGTTTCGCCCACTGTTTATGTCCCCATTCATTTTCTACTTGGCCAATGTCCGATGGACAGGCAAAAATCGAGCATTTCGTCGTTCGTGCGTTATAATTCGTCTCGTGCGACATCATGTAATTAAAATCTAGTTGCGCGTGAATCCCTTCCTGCTCGATATATGCCATCACATAAGAATACCAGTTATGATCTTCGTACCACCGTTTCTCACTTCCGTTCCAGCGTTTTGCGTCACACTGGTCTTCCCACGAGTAACATCCATACGGGAACCCCTTATTCGCACTTTCATAATTTAGAATACCGAGTGACAGCTGATGCAGTTTATTACTGCACTGCATCCGTCTTGCCGACTCGCGCGCCTGCTGAACTGCCGGAAGAAGGAGACCGACTAACATTCCAATAATCGCAATCACGACGAGAAGTTCCACCAGCGTAAAACCGAATTTTTTCATAAAACACCTAATGATAGATTTAGTTTGAGCCTATAAAGGAACGAGTGTGGGAAATATAGCTTTCCCTCTTCAGCCTCCCTTCCTAGTCTGAATATTTCATACGCATTCATAATAGACGGTGGAACACCGTTATCTGACCGCGTTGCGGTGATATGTAATAACCGTGGGTGTAAACCCACGGTTATTACATATCACCCCTCCGGGGTAACACACATTATTTCAAGTCGAAATTCTTCTCCCGATTATCCGCGTCCGCTACGTCGTCCATATCATTTTTGAACTTCTTTGGTAGGAGGTCTTTCACGTCCGTCATACCGCGAGCCGCGTCTTCCGGATTTTTTGCTGGGGTTTCTAGAACGATGTCGAAATGGACGGAAACATTTCCTTTAGGAACCTGTTCCAGAACGTATTTTCCCCCCGTAATCGGAGCAGAATCCACCTGCGAAGCTCCTGTCGCATTTCGGGAAGAGACCGTTATTCGAGCCGTCGCGTCCGCAGGAATCTCTTTCCCTGAAATCAGAACCATTCCCTCCCAGCAACAGGTGTTTTTCTCACCTTCACAGCCGGAAAAGAGACCCATCAGGGTGAAAAGGAACGCAAAAATACGGACTTTCCACCCTTTTTGAAGTTTTTCCCGTTTCATGAACGTTTCCTCCATCCGAGAATCGCGATTCCGCCCAGTACGAGAAGTACCCAAGTGGACGGTTCCGGAACAGCTCCACTATTAAAGCTCAGTGAAAGGGTATTCCCCGTCAGAATTGGCAACCACATGTCACTCTGAGCATCGGAAATCAGCTCACTCAACTCGCTCGGCAACATCGTTTCAGGCAATTCGATTCCGCCATCTGCCGTCAGAATATCGAAACTCGTACCATTCGCGATTTCCAGAATTTCCGGGTCATACACCAACTCAATCTGTTCCAAGTCGATGAATGTCATTTTTCCGTTAATCTGAATCGAATCCGCCAGCAATTTTCCGTCTTTTTCGACAATTTCCAACTGAATCGTACCGTCTTCGAGCGTGTAATCGCCCGTAATCGTTGAGGAACCAATTACCGTTCCCGTTCCATCGAAATTATAACCGGGCGAGAAAACGCCACCTTTCTGAATCAGTTTCCCATCGAATGTCGTGACGCTGAGCATTCCACCCGTCATGTTGAAACCGTTCTCTACGTCGCCGGTGATGTCCTTTACGTTTAGCGTTCCGCCGGAGAGATTATAATTCGTTCCCGACTTGATACGGAGAGCGGGACCGTTATTCGTGATATTCGTTGCGTTGACATAACCGCCAGTGTGGTTAAACTCCGCTTCGTGACCCACAAGATGAAGTCCCATACCGCCGATATTTAGTGTTCCGCCCGCCATATTGACGATACCTTTATTGTGAGAACCAACCGAGATGGCACCACCTTCCGTTGAGCTGTCATACGTTCCATTCGCGTGGACGATTCCACCGTTAATATTCAGAACGCCCTTCCCACCGCGACCGACCATGATGGAAGAAAAACCAGTCGTTCCCACCGTTCCACCGTTAATTGTTGCCGTCGCCACGCTATCAGATGTCCAACCCGCCTCGCCGAAGGTGAACCATGAAGTGGTCATTTCACCGGAGTTCTGAACATAGTTTCCGACCGTCGCGCCGTTTCCGATGCGGAATTCATTGACCCTCAGCGAACCGGAATTCAGCGTAATATCCGAGCCACCCGTGTAGAATTTATCCGCCGTTACGTGACCGCCGTCGATACCGAGCGTTTTCGAGTAATTATCTGCGCCCGACAATGCGAGTTTTCCACCAGCCAGAACCAGCGTGTAATTCGACTTATCCAGCGCGGCATTTGAGGTACTGAGCGTTACTTGCGTGAGCGTTCCACCGACGTAAATCCCCAGTGGCGTCGTGCTTCCGTCCCACGTCTGATTCAAGGTTCGGACCCACGCGGTATTCGTTGCCGACCATTCCGCCGGAGCTTTATCCACATCATATACATGCCCGTCCGCCATCTGACCGGTAAAATAAGCCGTCTCACTCGCGTTCAGTGTCCGGTTAAAGTCCATAACCTGATTTCCGTTTGCGATTCTCGTAATCCCAGCTACCGGAGTTGCCGAGTACGCCAGCCCGGAGACGCGGTCTACCGGATTCGTCGTCGGATTTACCCACCACGAGACCAGACCATTATAACGGGAAGTCGATATGTTAATAATTTCTCCATGTTCCAGAGCATTGGAGTAGAGCGACGCATTATCCATCGTACCGATCATCACTTCGCTGTTCGCCAAGTGTGTCGCACCAATTCGGAAGTTGGAGTTCTGCGCATTATGCCCCGTCTTGGTATCACTTCCGACGAGCTGACCGTTAAGGTAAATTGCGCGACCAGTGTCGTTATACGTCGTGGCTACGTGATTCATGCTTCCGGAATTGAATTTCGTCCCCCACGTGTTGGCGTCGTAGTAGACTTCCTTATCAGTGCCCCACCAGTAGATGTTCAGACCTTCGTTAATCTTATTTCCATTCATTCCACTACTGGCACGGAAGGCGGTTACTTGGTTACCACTTCCATAATTTCCCCAGCCCATGATTCCCATACCTTCATTCCTTCCGGGGGTCACGTTCTGCGTGGCGGTCGTCGTGACGAAAGCGGAAATCGTATAATGACTGTCGCCAGTCGGTAAATTAGCAATTGTCGCATTCTCCCCAGTTCCCTGAAGGTAGCCGTGTCCGTCTGAGATGAATTGTCCGTTCTCAAATTTTCCGCCAGTTCCTTGAAGAGCGACGTCTTGCGTCCCGGTCACAGAGTTTGTCGCATTTCCAGCATCGAAATTCCAGAAACCGACCATTTCCGCATGTACGGTATTTAAGATGCAGATGGTTATACATATACTAATTAGCGTATGTATGTATGTATTTCATGGAAAACTCCTTATATATTTCGTAAATTATAACTTACAAGCATAGTAATTATTATATATCGGATATATCTCATGTCAACAAAATTTTCAGAAAAAATCGAGAATATTCCAAAAAAAATTAAAAATTTTGCGAAAAAATGAGGATGGTCGGCCTCCCCCCAAAATTTTCTCTTTTTTTTTGGGGGGAGGCCTCCTTGAAAAAATCTGCCGATTTGGTAAAATAAATCGATTATTTTATAAAGATGTGGAGCCAGTGGAGGACATATCATAGTTTCTTCTAAAAGGGGAGGCTGTTCTTGGAGAAGTTCTCTGAAACTGGTTATTTCGAGTATTCCTTAATTTAATGCACGGTATACATTAAAACCATGTCATTTTTAGAACCGCGTACGTCGCATACATCGCGAATTTATTCGGCCGTAAGTCCAGCGCCCGGGAAAACATCCGTGTTTCCGTGGGAAGAGGGACGTTTTGGAGATTATTTCTCGCCGGTTATTCACGCGGTTAAGCTGTTCTTTTTAGTCGTGTTCGTGGCTGTGCCGGCGGCGCTGACGGGAATCGCATTTCGACTGAGCGTCACGTGGGCGAATCATTTTCGCGCGGAATATCCCGGTTTAATCTGGTTTCTGCCGATTGGTGGAATCATGATTGCGTTTTTATACCGATTTTGCCGAATCAGCCACCGTGGGGAAATAGCATCCATTATGGAGGCGGTTCAGGTTCCAGCATCTGGAGATGTCATATCTGAAAACATCGTATCTGAAGCAGTTTCAACTCCTGTTTCACCTCGCGTTTCACCACTTCTCGCGCCACTGGTTTTTGTTACGTCACTGATTTCACACTTTTTCGGCGCGTCGGTCGGGTGTGAGGGGGCGTCGATTCTTCTCGGTGGCGGTGTTGGAGCACAGTGCGCTCGGTTTTTCCGCATGTCGGGGAAGGATTTCGGAATCATCGTTTTCTGTGCCATGGCTTCTGCTTTTTCTCCGTTGCTCGGAACTCCGTTCGCCGCAGCGGTTTTCGTGTTGGAACGTTGTCATTCACGGCGTTATTTCCTGTTTATTCCGTGCTTGATTGCGTCGCTTATCGCGTTCTCGTTCGCGGAAATGTTAGGACTGGAACCGCTACGCTGGGAGTTGGCATGTGTGCCGGAAATCATGTCGGGAAAAGTGTCAGGAATTGTATCAGGGACGGTATTAGGAACGGTGTCAGGAACGG
>JAUNAI010000130.1 GCA_030527705.1 Planctomycetia bacterium
CATCCGGTCGCGGAGTTGGCCGAGTTGTGGACTGTGGCCGCATATCCGGTCGCGGAGTTGGCCGAGATGACATGGACGGCGACTTCTGCCCCGGTCGAGATGATGGAGCCGGACGCGGAGTCGGGCGTGAAGGTGGTGCTGGCCGAGCGGAGGTAGGCCGGGAGGGCGGAGTTGGTCGTGACGGTGCTTTCGGGATGGAAGGTGGAGCAGGGCGCGACGGTGTCGGTCTTCCTCCTCCCGGACCACCGTGGGGTGGAGCGGCTTTTAGTAAAGACGTTGGTTCGGTCCCTCCTGCCAGAAGGACGCTGAGCAGTAATATTACGCTAAAGCGGAATCCGGTAAATTTCATGATACACCTCATCATTATCAGGTCACAATCATCGGGACCATGGCACGACGGCCAGACACTTTTTTTCAGTTTACCACATTCAGTGAAAAAAATCAAGTAACATTTACGTACTTATACGTTTTTTTTATCAGAATAGCTCATTCTTTCCGTTCTAGAATGGCTGTGAAAGGTAATTTAATTAGAAAAATATGTATGGTTGGTGGAAATGGGTAAAATGGCGCGCTTGAGGTGAAAGATAGTATGGGAGATTAGGGATAATTTTGACGTTTTTTTCTAAAAAAACAGAAATCTAGGAGGTAACGAGGGAAAAAACTCTTGCATTTTTTTGAAATTTATGTAAAATGTGGGGAACTTACTTTTGAGTTATATAATTAAGTTGATTCGCTTTTCTTTTTTCAGGAGAAATAAAAAAATGAGTAACGCAGTTTCGAATAACGGCGCTTCGCTAAAGAAGTCGCTTTATGAAAAGTGCTGGGAGTTGGCGCACAACCTTTGGTGGTGCTGGCATCCGGATGTTGTCGCGATGTTCCGGGATTTAGCTCCAGAACGTTGGCGGAAGCTGGACCATAATCCGATTGCGTTGTTGCGGGAATTCACGCCGGAAACGCTCGAGGCGCGCGCGAACGAAATGGTTCTGGAAAGTCGAATCAATTATGCATATCGCCGTCTGAATCAGTATGTGAACTCTCGTCCGCAGTGGGCGGCGGAGAATGTTGGTGTTTTGGGGTCTAAACCGGTAGCTTATTTCTCTCTGGAATTCGGTATTCATGAGTCGGTTCCGATTTATTCTGGTGGTCTGGGAATTCTGGCGGGTGACCATATTAAGAGTGCCAGCGGACTAGGTGTCCCACTTGTGGCGGTCGGACTTTTTTATGATCAGGGATACTTTAAGCAGCATCTGAACGCAGAAGGATGGCAGGAAGAAGAATATCTTCAGACGAATATCGATAATCTGCCGATGCGGCAGGTGATGAAGGATGGGAAACCGCTCATCGTGAAGATTGATACGGATCGGGAAGCGATTTTTGCGCGCGTGTGGCAGATGGAAGTCGGACGCGTGACGTTGTATCTGCTCGACTGTAAACTTCCGGAAAATAATGAGTCCGATCAGAATCTAACGTCGCGTCTTTATGGTGGTGATAACCGGATGCGTATCCGTCAGGAAATGGTTGTTGGTATCGGTGGCGTCCGTGCGTTGCATGCTTTGGGGATTCATCCTGGCGTGTTCCATCTGAATGAGGGACACTGTGCGTTCGCGACGCTAGAAGTGGTACGTTCCCGGATGGAAGAGGACGGAATCAGTTTTGACGAGGCGGTACGTCAAGTCGCGCAGGCTACGTGTTTTACGACGCACACGCCGGTACCTGCTGGACATGACCGATTCTCACCGGAGTTGGTGGGAGAGCATCTCTCGCCGTTGCAGAGAAAACTTGGAATTGATTTCCATCAGCTGATGGCGATGGGGCGAGTGAATGTGAATGACCATAATGAACCGTTCTGTATGACGGTTTTAGGTCTGAAACTGTCGCGTCACGCGAACGCGGTAAGTTGCCTGCATGGAATTGTGTCGCGCCGTATGTGGTCGAGTCTGTGGCCTGCGCGTCCGGAAAATGAGGTCCCGATTGGACACATCACGAATGGTGTGCATGTTCAGAGCTGGATGGCGTGGCAGATGCAGACGCTTTTCGATCGGTATTTTGACCCGAACTGGATGGATTCGCACTGGATGGCGGAACCGTGGACGCAGATTCAGAAATTAGACCCGGCGGAACTGTGGGAGACGCACGTGTCGCTCAAGTCTCTGATGTTGGAATTCATACAGCGTCGTGTGGAGCGTCAGGCGAAACGTCGCGGTGAGGAAGAGACTGTTCAGATGGACCCGAATGCGTTGACGATTGGTTTCGCTCGGCGTTTTGCGACGTATAAACGTGCGACGCTTCTCATGCGTGACTGGGACCGACTGGTGAAACTGATGGATGATACGGACCGTCCGATTCAGTTCGTGTTCGCTGGAAAAGCGCATCCGGCGGATAAACCGGGCAAGGAATTTATTCAGAGAATCGCGAATCTGCGGAAAGACCCGCATTTCAAGAATAAGTTCGTGTTCGTGGAAGATTATGATATTAACGTTGCGCGTCATCTGGTTCAGGGTGTGGACGTGTGGCTCAACAATCCGCGTCGTCCGTTGGAAGCGTCGGGAACTTCGGGACAGAAAGCACTGTTAAACGGCGTTCTGAACTGCTCGGTTCTGGACGGCTGGTGGGCGGAAGCGTATGACGGCTCGAACGGTTTCGCGATTGGAACTGGCACAGCACACGCGAATGATGAAATCGGCGACAACCGCGACGCGCTCTCGCTGATGGAGGTGCTGGAAAATCAGGTGATTCCGCTTTATTATAACCGCGACGCGGATGGATTACCACATCTGTGGATTCAGCGGATGATGAACTCGCTGAGCACGATGGCATGGCGTTTCAGTGCGCAGCGTATGGTGGCGGATTATGTTCTGCACTCTTACCTCCCGGCTGCCGGTGGTGTGACGTGTGACATGAATTTCCGTCAGTAATCGTTTCCTAGGAGACGCTGATTAACGGAATAGCCTCCCCTTTTAGCCTGAAAATGTAATCTCCCACGGATTTTACGGAAACCAGTGGTTTTAGATCTTCCCACAGATTCCACAGAATTTCACAGATTTTTAAATATTTTAATGACTATTTAAATCCTTCTGTGAAATCTGTCTTTTCTGTGGGAAGTGCTGAAAAATATGGAGTCCCGGAAAGTAAAAAAACTTGGAGTCCTAAATCATTTTATTTCCTGAAAACTCACTTATTTCTGTGAAAATCTGTGAGATCTGTGGGAGATTTAATGGTTTTTGCTTCTGTATTAAAATATACTGTGTTATTTTAACTTTCCGCTGAAAATGAGTGTTTCATGCCGTATTTTCCGACACTTTAACGTTTTTTACCTTTTTAGGTATGAAAATATTCAGGCTAAAAGGAGAGGCTTTAAATGTGCGATTTAATCAGCGTGTACCTAAGGTTATTTTCCTATCTTTTCCTTTCCTAATCCTTATTCTCCGACTGTTACGTTCTATCATTCGTCGTAATTTTCATTTTTCTCGACAGGGGGGGTGTTTTTTTTTCTAATTTCGGGTATAATAATAATCTGTACTTATATTTATTTTGTGTAAGGTTATGTAATTAAGGGAAAAGAAGAAAATGGCAAGAGATTATCAGGCGATTACGTGGTGTAGCGCGGTGGAAGATGATTTTCGCTCGCTTCTCGATATTGCGATTCGGGAAGATGTGGAATCCATCGGCGACTTAACATCTCTCTCCCTGATTCCTGAAAAAGCAGTTGGACGTGCGGCGGTTGTGTCGCGCTCAGCCGGTGTTTTAGCAGGGATGCCGACCGTGGAGATTGTCTGTGGCGCTATTTCTCCTGACTTGCACTGGGAACCGCTTCTGCCGGACGGCGCGAAAATCCAGCCGAAAGACCGAATTGGGATTCTCAGTGGTCCCGCTCGCGCCATGCTTCAGGCGGAACGGCTAATTCTGAATTTTATCGCGCATCTTTCTGGAATTGCGTCCACGACGGACCTTTATGTTCAGGAAATCGCGGAGTTTCCGTCGAAAGTCTATGACACACGGAAAACCACGCCGGGATGGCGGCTTCTCGAAAAATATGCGACTTGCTGTGGCGGCGCCCAGAATCATCGGGCAGGGCTGTATGACGCAATTCTGATTAAGGATAATCATCTTGCTTTGGCGGCAGGTCGAGCGGGACTCGGAGCGTTGGAGTATAACCCGGCGGAGGCGGTTCGAAGCGTGCGTAAGTTTCTTGCGGAACAGGATGAATTGGGGCCTCGTCCGCCGATTCACTGTCATGGAAACCTAATTGCGACGTGTAAAATGCGGACTTCTCTGCTTGCGGCCGTTGCGGAAGTGACTGGGTCGGCAGTCCTGAGTGAAATCATCGCGAAAACACCGTGTCATCAGCTGGAAATTGCGCATAAGGAAAATGAACAGGTTCCGCGTAAGCCGGCAGATAATTTCCCGGCGAAAGAAGTGATTGTCGAAGTGGAAGTGGATACGTTCCAGCAGTTCGAGTCCGTTTTGGCGGCGGATCCGGATATTATCATGCTCGATAATATGTCGTGTGAGTTGATGGCGCAGGCGGTTGAGTTACGGAATCGACTGAAACCGGAAATTGAGCTGGAGGCGTCTGGCGGAATTAATTTGAAAACGATTAAAAATGTCGCGAAAACTGGTGTGGACCGAATCAGTGTTGGCGCGTTGACACACTCGTTTATGATGTTCGACGTCGGACTTGACTGGTTAGAAGCGGAAGAGAAAAACGCATGAATACGATGATTCTGAGAGTGGTTCCCTTTTCAGTGAAATTCCGTTTTCCATAAAAATAAATAAAATGACCGGGTCATTCTTATAAAATGGACGCGGTCTTATTTTTTTCTTTCGGTTTCTTACTTTCCGTTTTCTTTTTTCTTGTGTACTTCTTCCTGTATTTTTATTCTGGTTTCTTCCTTCCTTCCTTTCTTATTATTTCTTTCTTATTTACATTTTCGTGCGCAAATTGTCGCCAGAACGCGGGCCGAGCAGGGCTTCCGCATATTCTGCGACCTGTTCCGGTGTTTCAAAATAACGGTCATAAACCCAGTGGTCTTCATACTCGCAGTGAGCTGTCGTGTAACTCCGGCAGACATTCGGCCGATTTTCATAGTCCGTACAACGATTATTTTCGTCCAGTTTCCGACATTTCGTCTGAACGAGTAGAAACCAGTGTTCATCTTCTGTAAAGAGCGTGGCGGATTCATGCAGAACGAACCATCGTAACCGATCGAAATCTTCCCAGTCGACCGGCTCATCAATTTCCAGCGCGAAATAACGGCAACACTTTCCCGTGCAGTACTCGCACAGCGTGTCTAAATCCTGGACATCTTCACGACGTGGTTTTTTATTCTTGAGCATGATAAAAAGGTCTCCTGATAGCCTTCCTTTTTAAATATTCATATCTTCCGGAATCGGTAATACCTGGCCGTCTCGATTTATTAGCGCTAGTGTAATATGTGCTTCCGTGAGTAACTCACCATCACGCCAAATTTCATAACGGTGTATAATTTTCGCACGAGTTACTCTTTCTACTTTAATATTAACCTGAATAATGTCATCGTACAGTGCTGGCCGAATATAATGACAGTCTGTCCGGACTACGACGAAAAAATGTCCTTTTTCCTCTAATTCTGCATGACTACCACCATTCGCGCGGTACAATTCCGTTCGGGCCATCTCGAAATAAACGAAATACTTAGAGTGATGCACCACGCGCATTGGGTCACAGTCGGTGTAGCGTACCCGAATATCTATCGTGAGTTCACGTTTCGGTTTTAACTCCGACGCATTATAAAATTCCATTTTTCCGTCATTTCGTGTTGCTGAAACGACTGCCGAAGAAGCCGTCTTTTCCTGAATTTTTAAGTCGGATTGGGATATCGGTGTCGCAGGTTCTGTCATAACTAATTTTCTTTCTGTTCCAGATGAATCGTGTACCATAGTGACGGGTCTTCCATAAACGGAAACGGTGCGCCAGCGGAGAGCGTTTTCATCGGGAAGTCACGGTCTATCAGCGCCCACGTTAGGCCAATATCCTGGAACTCAGTTGGGTCGTAACCGGTCAGCGCGTTGGCACTCAGATAAACGAAAAGGGAATAACAGTTCCGCTGAACATGAGATTTTACCTGAATTGCTCCCTGAGGAATCTCGTTCGGAAGCTGTTTTGCTCGGTTAATCGGCAACGAAATCACTGTCGGTTCCGTTCCTTTATCTCCCATTCCTTCCGCAAGACAGATCAGACGGTGACAGTAACGCGTCGCACGGTGAACATTATGCACGTTGCGCGTGTCGAGCCACAACTCAATTCGGTCACTTTCGTCCGGACGATGAGGGCTACACCAGAGCGTTTTCGTCTTGCCAGAAACGAAAAACTGGAAGGCAATTCCTTTTTCATTCCAGGCACCACGGATTTGAAAGGATTTTCCGTCGGAACCACTTCCGGAACGTGGTGATGAGAAAACGCCCGTCTCCTGCGATTTATCACCATTTTCGAGCAACTCGATATCCGGGAAAGTGTAAGATGGAGGTAACTCCTTCAGGGCATCCAGATTTTCCCGGTAATAACAAGGCATTTCAATTCGGAAAAGGAATCGGTTCGGAATCGCGATTTTATGAAATAACATTTTTTTCGTCCGCAGGTCAGGAAAACGGAAATTTTTAATATAATTGGTCTTTTCGGTTCTATTATACCATAAAATGTTGCTTTTCGTCAACACTAAAATAAAAATTTTCTTCCTTTTTTAGCGATTGTGTTGATTGTGTTGGCTGTTTCGGGTGTGACATGGTGTGTCATGGTGTGGGTGTTGCGTTCTTGCAACATACATTGAGTGGGGCATGTTGATATGTTGCGAAAAAGCAACATTTTTCTCGAAAAAAAAGTAAAAATATGAAAAAATATAAAAATCAGAAGCGTGTCATAAAAAATGATAACTTATCGAGATTATTTAAAAGATATGAATGTATAGAAAATAACGATTGTATGGAATATGTGTTAATTGTTGAAGGAAGCGAAACAGCGTATTTTGTGGAAATTGAAGAAAATTTCTGAAAATCTGGAATTTGGAGTTATTTTGAAGGTTTATTCCGATTGACTGACACAATCTATGCGATTATAAAATCGTGCTTTACTAAAATAGCTGGTTTAATGGGTTTAATAATTAAAACAGCCAGCATGTGAAAAAGCTAAACAGAGCGAATACGCCTCAAAATTAGTAGGATACTAAAATAAATGGAAAGGATTGCAAAAATGAGTCACGGATTGCAGCGCATTTGGAGCGATGAAAGTGGTGTTTTGACGTTTGAATGGATTCTTCTGATTACGGTCGTCGTGATTGGAATCGTTGGTGGTCTGAGTGCCGTTCGCGATGCGTATATTGATGAATTGGGCGACACTGCGGACGCTATGACCAGCCTGGATCATACGTACTGGATTAATCCGCCACTTCAGGCGTCGATTGATGATCCGTTGCATGATATTCCGGATGATTATATCAGTGGTTCTGCTAACGGCTACGTGACGGGTGTGAGTGAAGGTGGCTCGCAGACTTGGGTTTATACGCCGTCGCATTACAAGGATGTTAAGGGTAATGTAACTCGTTTCCGTGTGACGGGAGAATTTGACGCAGATGGTAACTGGGTAGTGACCGGTACGGAAGCTATCGGTCAGAAACCGAACCAGACGGTTGACGCGAAATCCAGTGTTACCGCTGAAGGTAGCACAGTTCCGAACTTCACCCCGTGATTTCAGAGCTGAAGTATCACTAAACCTAAAACTTTATAAAAGCCGGAGGTCTCCCATCTCCGGTTTTTAGTTTTTAGGTACTACTGAATAAGTGAGGTTGGGAACGTGGTGTCTCGTCCGTAGAAATAGGCATTTTAAGACCTAATTTTAATAAATGACGCAATTTAAGAAAGATTTGTCCTCTGAAAGTTGCCATTTTTACCCACGATTGTAGACGAGATGTCAGCGCTCCCAGTTATTCAGTGACGATTTTAGAGAAAGATTTCTGGTTATCTTAAATTTGGATTTTCAGTTTATGTGAACACACACCAAAATAAAACGCGGACGAAAATGCCCGCGTTTTTGGGTTATTCTGCGTTTATAAAGGTTAATTAGAAGTTAACCGTGAAACCTAAATTAACCGTGAATTTTTTTCCACGCTTTCATGGAGTCGTTCACAGCAACGAGACGATCAACACCCGCTTCATATTCAAGGGTGTACGCTTCCACGCCACCAACGGTTTCGAGCAGTTCGAACGCCAGCTGCCAATCGACACGGCCTTTCGGGTCACCGAGAACCAGTCCGTCGCTTTCCTTGACGTGGACCGTCTTGGAACGACCGGGATACTTCTTGATGAGTTTCGCATAATCAGCACCGAAGTTGCAACAGTGACCCATGTCAATCTGCATCATGACGTCTTTATCGGAGTTGTCTGCGAAAACTTCCCAAGAAGAACGACCATCTTCCGTCACGATTTTGAAGTCGTGCTGGTGCGCGTGATAACCGACATACAGACCGGCTTCACGAGCAACGGCGGAGGCGGCGGAGAATTTTTTCGCAGCATCAGTCCAACCAGCTTCACCGTCATTGTGCATACCCGGACAGATGATGTATTTCGCGCCGAGAGTGAGGTGATCTTCAATCGTCTTCTTCAGATTGTCGAGATTTTCAATCGCACCGCGACCGGTGTGGGTACCGAACGCGACCAATCCGTATTTATCCTGCAATTTACGGAGTTCCGCGACTGGCAACGGATAACCAGCGTAATCGATTCCTTTATATCCCATCTCAGCGATTTTCGCGAGCGTGCCTTCCGGGTCCTGACGGAAATAATTTCCGACGGTGTACATCTGAAGATACAGCGGCTTCGTTTTGTCGCAATCGTACGCCTTGACCTGAACACCCGAAGCGACCAGCGCGGCAGCTCCAAGACCCATTTTCATGAAATTACGGCGAGAAAGTGTCATTTTTCACTCCTTTTAAAGGTTGGATTAAAATTCTGTAAGATTGAGTGTTTTCCTTAAATTCTCTATCTTACAGCAGTTGATTTTTTTCATTATAAAACGTTTTTCGACTATTTACAAGGGCTAACCCCAAATTTTTTCAGAAATTTCCGGAATTTTTGCCGAAAATGTTTTCCGTTTTCTCTAGAAATGACGGAATTTTTATTATTTCGTTTTTTTCTCGTTACTTTTGGCTTTTCCGTTTCCATAAGTCCAAGTGAAAGCAACGCTGATTGCTCCAAGAAGAATCAAAAACTCCGGTATTCCACTTTTAGTCGTAATCTGGCACGGTTCCACGGTCATCTGTTGCTGAGCTGGTACGTTCGAGGGATAGAATTTGAATGTATATTTTTTCACTACTAAAGATTGAAGTCCAATCAGAATGACAAAAACGCTACAAGCATAATAAAAGGCATTTCTCATTTTGACCTCATCACAAGCCAGAAAATATACAAAAATTTTCGGCAACGCAGACAGAAACCTGAAGTGAAATTTCTTAGATTTTAGAATTTCGCAGGGATTTTTTGGTTAAGAGGTGTCTTTTGTGTTGAATGTATCGATTAGGTGGACGGAGAAGTGGAAATATTTTCATGAATATACAAAAAAGAGGTTGAAATATGGTGAAAAAAAGTGTAAATTAAAGTATCAAAGGGAGGCGAGCGTTTCGGATGTTGTTAAAGAGTCCTTGACAATCTTTCGAGACGGTATGGCAGGGAAGCCCTTTTGAATAAAAATTTTCCTAAGCGGGTATATTTATACAGGTCGCACATTTCATGTGGAACGTGAAGGTGTTCAGGTGTAATTTCCGCTTTCATTTCGGCAGAGCGTTTTATCCCCGACGCATTATTAAATTCCGTTTTAATATCGTTTTGTGTTGCTGAAACGACTTTCGGAAGGACCGTCCTTCGAGAGAATTTTAAAATGGAATTGGTATTAAGTTCCTAATTAAGTAAGAGTGAGTCCTCATAAGAAGATTAAGAGTGAATCCTCGTAAAACCAGGGCAGGTTTATGACAATGGCAGAAATCAGCAAACATCCGTCAGATGATATTGATGCAATGATTCGGAACGCGGAATTACGTAGCGAATTGGAACCGTATACGGATGAGTCTATCGAGCGACTGGGTAAACGTCGGTTGCCGTTAGAGGTCGAGAATGAGTATCTGGAAATGATGCTTGCTTGGGAAGTTGCGCCGGTTCTGCCGATTGCGAATTGGTTTAATCCGCCACTGCGTCCGATTCATCCGTCGAAAATGACGCCGACGGAACTCCGAAAGGCGCTTTATGATCTGATTGACGCGCTGTATGAGAAAAAAATTGTGTTAGACTTCACCGACCATCTGTCGGACCGTGAGTTGTATATGCTCATCTGTCAGAATATTCTACCGTCACAGGAAAAAATGCTTGCCGTCCGAGATGGATATGTGCACTGGGACTGTGCGGGAGTCGGAGAAGATCAAGAGGTGTGGCTCATGTATTATGCGACGGATGAGGAACGTGAGGCGTGGGAAGAAATGAATGAAAAAAGTGCACCGTATCGTCAGGAACCGCCATTTCCGCGGGATTTACCCTCCGATCCGTCATGAGAAATCATGGGAAAT
>JAUNAI010000009.1 GCA_030527705.1 Planctomycetia bacterium
CGCCTGACTCGCACGCACGACACGGTCATGGAGCATGTAACCATCGAGTGCGACAATCATCACCGTGTTGTCCGGCAGTTCCGCGTTCGGCATCTGCGAAATCGCCTGATGGAAATTCGGGTCAAACGGCTGGTCCTGCGCCTCGATTTTCGTGCAGTGATTCTGTCGCAGGGCGTCGGTCATCTGCTGATACACCATCTGGACACCCTCCAGAAGCGCAGCGTCCGCGTTCTGCTGCTCTGCGGCGGTAATTGCTCGCTGAAGATTATCCATCACCGGCAGAAACGCACGGATAACCTCGATTCCGCTATACTTCCGCTCGTCCATTAACTCACGCGCAGAGCGACGGCGTACATTATCCAACTCGGCACAAAGACGGAGCGTTCGGTCTTTTTCGTCCTGGAGCGCTTTTTCAAGAACCGCCACGGGGTCGGGAGTGGGTTCAGTAGGTTCATTTTTCGCTTCTTTCAACGCTTCTTCCAGTCCTTCAACCGTCGGATTTTCAACGGTTTCGGTATTTTGAGCATTATCGGCATTTTCGCCGTTTTCTGTCATGTCCGCGCAGTTTTCCGGATTCTGTTCCATATCTTCACACACTTCTTCGTTACTGTTATTTTTTCTCTTAAAAATCATGATTTACCCCGTCTTTTCTGTTCCTGAAACTATTTCTTTTCTTCCGCATTTGGATTTTCGTTTCCATCTTCCTCGGCGCACGCTTCGCCAATCGTCTGAAGATAATCCTTAATTCGCTTGAAAAAGCCTTTCCGCTGCGGTGAAACGTTGACCTGTTCCACTTCCGCCAGCTTTCGCAACAGTTTTTCCTGCTCTTCTGTAATTGTACGCGGAACTTCAATATTCACAACAAGTAAAATGTCGCCACATCGGTCCGGTCGATTAAGCTGCGGAAGTCCTTTTCCCTTAAGTCGGAAAATATCGCCCGACTGCGTGCCAGCAGGAAGTTTAAAGTCCTGATGACCATCCAGAAGCGGAACATCGAGCGTGGCACCAAGAACCATCTGGGTGTAGGAAACCGGCATTTTACAGATTAAATCCTTTCCATCCACCTGAAAAACGGGGTGATCTTTGAAACGAACATTGACGTAACAGTCCCCCGGCTCACCCCCTTTCGGACTCCGGGAACCTTCGCCGACGAGACGGAGTTGGTTACGCTCATCAATTCCGGCAGGGATTTCGACTTCGATTTCTTTCGTATCGTCGAAAAGACCCGACCCACGGCAGACGGTACAGGGCTGACGGATGACTTTTCCGGCTCCGTGACAGGACGGACAGGTCGTCTGCATACGGATAAACCCCGCCCCTTGCATGATGACACCACGTCCGCCACAGTACGAACACGGTTCTGGTGCTGTTCCGGGTTTCGCACCACTTCCCAGACACGTAGTACATACTTCTTTTCGGCGAATTCGGACGTTTTTCTTAATTCCACGCGCAACTTCACGCAAGTCGAGATCCACAACACATCGAACATCTTCACCACGAGGAACCCGAGTTCTTGTAGAACGGCGTCCACCACCGAAAATGTCACCAAAAATGTCGCCGAACGCACCGCCGCTAAACGCTTCAAAAATGTCATTAATGTCGTTAAACTGCGGTCCACCACCAGGCATTCCGTTCACACCCTGATGTCCGTAACGGTCGTAAGCCGCACGTTTATCATCGTTGTTCAGAACGTCGAAAGCCTCAGATGCTTCCTTGAATTTTTCGACCGCTTCTTCGTTTCCTGGGTTTCGGTCGGGGTGATATTTCAGCGCAAGTTTTCGGTATGCGGCAGCAATTTCCGATTTTGTTGCCGTCCGCTCGATACCCAGAATTTCGTAGTAATCCCGTTTGCTGTCAGCCATGATTTTTTTATACCTGATACATTATAAAATTCCGCCCTTCGCTGAAATTTCGAGTGGAATCCATATAATTATGTGATGAAAGGGAGAGGGAAAATTCCCACTCCCTGATGAATGTTGGATAAAAGAAAGAGAAAAATAAAAAACCTGATTAAAACACGAAAGTTTTAAGGTTAGCCTCCCCTTTTAGGGGAGGCTGAGTAAACACATTACGCAAGTTCCACTTTTCGAGAGGAACTTGCTACCCGTCGCGGGGTAACGCTCGTGGGAGAGAAAACATTTTTGCAAAATTGTTTTCCTCCCAGACCTGAGAACGGTTAAATTACCGTAACGGGTTGAGCGGTCCTTTCACAAGTCATTTCGCAACGCGTAACGACGGTGAAGCGAAATTCTAGGTTACGTCGGGATTAAAAAATTTCAAAAAACTCTTAATCACGTTCTACGAACGCTTGCTTTTTGTGTTTTTTCTTTCTTTTCTTCTCTTTTTTAACGCACGGTGCCTTCCGCGGCGACCTTTTTCTTATCTTCTTTATCGAAATCGGTTACCATCGTTTCCGTCATAAGCATCATTCCGGAAATACTCGCGGCATTCGCCAACGCGCTACGGACGACTTTCAGCGGGTCAATGATACCAGCCTCGAACATGTCAACATATTCGCCAGTTGCTGCGTTATAGCCTTTCGTCGGTTCCATATCGCTCACGATGTCGGCCACGACCGTTCCGTCTTCGCCACCGTTATTCACGATCTGGACCATCGGCTTGCACAAGCAACGCAGAATGATGTCCACACCGATTTTCTCGTCGCCACGAGCCGACGTACGAGCTTTTTCGACTGCTTCCCGGCAACGCAGAAGCGCGACACCACCACCGGGGAGGATACCTTCTTCCGCAGCTGCACGAGTTGCGTGGAGAGCGTCCTCGATACGAGCTTTTTTCTGCTTCATCTCAGCTTCCGTACTCGCGCCGACTTGGATAACCGCGATTCCGCCGGACAGTTTCGCCAGACGTTCCTGATACTTTTCACGGTCGTAGTTACTGTCCGTGTTTTCGATCATGTCGCGGAGCTGGTCGATACGCTTTTTGATGGCTTCTTTCGTGCCGGCACCGTCAACAATCGTCGTGCTGTCTTTCGTGACGGTAATCTGTTTCGCGGAACCGAGCATGGAGAGGTCAACATTTTCGAGCTTGATGCCGAGGTCTTCACTGACAACTTGACCACCGGTCAGAATCGCCATATCCTGAAGCATCGCCTTACGACGGTCGCCGAATCCCGGAGCCTTGACAGCACAGACTTTCAGCGTGCCACGCAGAACGTTCACGACTAAAGCAGTGAGTGCTTCGCCTTCGATGTCTTCCGCAATAATCATCAGCGGACGACCCGTCGGAACGACTTTTTCCAGCAACGGAATCAGTTCACGCAGGTTGTTGATTTTCTTCTCATGAAGAAGAATCATCGCGTTTTCCATGTAACAGTCGGCTGTATCGGGACGGTTCATGAAGTACGGAGAAAGGAAACCTTTATCGAACTGCATACCTTCCACGACAGTGTAAATCGTTTCGGCCGTTTTACCTTCTTCGACGGTAATCACGCCGTCATTTCCAGCAGCTTCCATCGCGTCGGCAAGGAGAGCGCCGATTTCATGGTCGTTGTTCGCTGAAATGGAACCGACCTGAGCGATTTCGTCTTTCGTGGTGACCTGTTTCGCCATACCGTAGAGTGCGTCGACAGCCGCTTCGACCGCCATGTCGATACCACGGCGAATACCAGCCGGATTGCTCCCCGCAATGATGTTACGGAGACCTTCACGGAAGATTTCGCGAGCCAGAACCGTCGCGGTCGTGGTTCCGTCACCAGCGATCGTCGAGGTTTTCTGCGCAACTTCATTCACGAGCTTGGCGCCCATGTTTTCGAAACGGTCTTCCAGTTCGATTTCGGAGCTGACAGTGACACCGTCTTTCGTGACCGTCGGACCACCGTAGGCTTTATTGATGATGACATTACGTCCGCGCGGACCCATCGTGACCGCCACGGCATCCGCCAGTTTTTCCACGCCACGCAACATTCGCTGACGAGCGGCATCGGCAAAAAGTAATTGTTTGGACACGGTTGTTGTTCCTTCTTTATCTCTAAATGGATTGTCTTGTTTTCCGTTGACGAAATGTAAATTTAACAGCGACTGCGTTAATTTACTTCATTGATTTCATTTACTTCAAAATTTTCGCCAAAACATCGCCTTCGCGGAGGATTTTGTATTCTTCGCCAGCAACTTCAATATCACTACCAGCGTATTTTCCATAAATAACCTCGTCGCCGACCGCTACGGCCATCGCGCCACGAGTACCATTTTCGAGCAATTTACCGGGACCAGTCGCCACAACTGTGCCACGCTGCGGTTTTTCTTTCGCCGTGTCGGGCAAAACAATTCCACCAGCCGTCATCTGTTCGGCTTCCAGCGGTTTCACAACAATACGATCATCAAGCGGACGAAGATTTGCGTTCATTTCGGATATCCTTCCTATTTTTATATGTATATTGTTTTTTATTATTTTGAAAATTCGTATTGGGAGGCGATACACCTTAAATTCATATTTTCCGTCGTTTCTGCAACGCGAGACGCGTCACCTCCCATATTTTTAACGGATTACATCATGCCGGGCATTCCCATACCGCCCATGCCACCCATTCCTCCCATGCCAGGAGCGCCGCCACCAGCCGGAGCTTCGGGCGTGTCGACCGGAATGTTCGTAATGACGCAAGAAGTCGTCAGCAACAGACCCGCGACACTTGCCGCGTTGGTCAGAGCGGTGCAGACCACTTTCGCCGGGTCAATAACGCCCGCCTCAACGAGGTCACAGTACTTATTCTTGTCCGCGTCGTAACCGTCATTTTTGCCGGTCATGCGGAGAACACGATTCACGACCACCGCGCCGTCGATTCCAGCATTCTTCGCAATTTCACGAAGCGGAACCTGAAGAGCACGTTTCAGAACCACCGCGCCGAGAGCTTCGTCGCCGTCCAGTTTCAGGTCATCGACAGCCGATGCGCAACGAATCAGCGCTACGCCACCGCCGGGGACGATACCTTTTTCGAGAGCGGCAGCCGTCGCGGCTTTCGCGTCGTCGAGGAGGTATTTCTTCTCTTTCATTTCGGATTCCGTGGACGCACCGCAGAGGATTTTCGCCACGCCGCCCGCGAGTTTCGCAAGACGTTCCTGAAGTTTTTCACGGTCATAATCACTCGTGACGGTCTCGATTTCCGCGCGAATCTGTTCTGCACGTGCCGCGATTGCGTCTTTCGCGCCAGCACCGTCGATAATCGTGGTGGTGTCGTTCGAGACGATGATTTTCTTCGCAGAACCAAGCTGTTCCAGTTCAACCGCTTCCAGAGCGACGCCGAGGTCCTTGAAAATGGCCGTTCCACCGGTCAGAACCGCAATGTCACCGAGCATGGCCTTACGACGTTCACCGTAAGCCGGAGCCTTGACCGCGCAGATGTTCAGAATACCACGGAGTTTATTCACGACGAGCGTCGCAAGTGCTTCACCTTCGATGTCTTCCGCAATAATCAACAGCGGTTTATTCGCCTGGCTGGCCGCCTCGAGAATCGGAACCAACGACTGAACCTTGCTGATTTTCTCTTCATAGCAGAGCACGAGGCAGTTTTCGAGTTCCACCGTCTGGCGGTCGTCATTCGTCACAAAATGGGGGCTGAGGTAACCGCGGTCGAACTGCATACCTTCCGTGAATTCGACGGTCGTTTCCGCGCCACGTCCTTCTTCAACGGTGATGACGCCGTTTTTACCGACTTTCACGAACGCTTCTGCAAGAACCTTACCAACTTCCGAATCGTTATTACCAGCGATGGAAGCAACCTGAGCGATTTCCTTACGAGACTTTTCGTCGACCGGAACCGCTAGTTTTTCGATAGCATCGACAACCGCCGCGGACGCTTTCAGGATACCGCGCTGGAGGGAAACCGGATTGACACCACCGGAGGTGACGAAACGGAGACCTTCCGTGTAAATCGCCTCGGCCAGAACCGTTGCGGTCGTGGTACCATCGCCAGCCACGTCATTGGTCTTGCTGGCGGCTTCTTTCACGAGCAACGCCCCCATATTTTCATTCGGGTCGTCAAGCGTGATATCTTTCGCGACAGTCACACCGTCTTTCGTGACTTTCGGAGCACCCCACCCCTTATCAAGAACCACATTTCGTCCGCGGGGACCAAGCGTACTGCGGACCGCACGCGCCAATTTCTGGACACCTTCCAAAATCGGCTGGCGAGCTTCATCTTCAAAAACCATCTGTTTCGCCACTGCGGATTCCTCCTGTTGTTGGCTAAAAAAACTATCAATAAAATTCCATTTAAACCTGGTGAGCCAGTCGGTTCAATTTTACCTAAACTGACAAATTAGGCCAAGATTACGTATGATTTCATATAATGCAATTTCCGTGTCACTGACAAAAAGACATAAATTTTCCAAAAAATTCTGGAACATTTACCCTCCTCAACCGTCCTATTAAATGAACAGTATGTTTCAATCCTATTTTCGTTGCGCAGCGGGAAGAGATTATGACAGAAGAACAGAGAATTGAAGTTCAAGAACATATCAAAAACGCGGATTATCGGGCGGATTACAACGCAATCTGCCTTTACGCCCTGCGTCTTGTCCGAAATCGGGCGTTGGCGGAGGAATTCGCGCAGGAAACGTTTTTGCGACTGCTTCAGCAGGAAAAAATGGCGGAAAATGGCGAGGCTCAGCCACTCCAGAACCCACGTGCGTGGCTGTATCGGACGGCACGGAATCTGATTTACGATTTCTTTCGTCGTCAGAGAAAACGCGCGGAAATCTGCGAGTATTTAACCGTTTTCACGCCACAGTCTCACGATTCTGAGGCGATTCGCGAGGCGGAAAACAAGGAGACGAATGAAATGTTGCTACAAAAACTCAACGAACTGCCCGTGCGACAGCGTGAGGCGGTACGACTGCGTTTTCAGGAGAGGCTCAAGTATGACGAAATCGCGGAAGTCATGGGCGAAACGCGCTCCAGCGTCGGGAAATTGCTCTCGGAAGCGATTCGGCGATTGCGTGAGATGATGCAAGAATAGAAAATACATACCCAAGAAGCAAGCAATCGAAGATTGCGATCAAAAGTTTTTTTGGAAGAGGGTCTGGGAGAAACCTATTTTGTAAAAATGGTTTCTCCCACGGACGTGAACCCGCGACGGGTAGCAAGTTCCTCTAGAAGAGTGGAATCTTGCGTAATGAGTTTAGCCTTGTGAGACATAAACATTCGTGAGGAGGGAAACATTTTTGCAAAATTGTTTCCCCCTCACACTCCCCCTTCAAAAAACTCTTGATAAGTAAAAATAGGTAATTCTACCCCGACCCCTCCCCCCTATCGGGGACCTCTCCTAAAAGGGGAGGCTGAATGAAAGCGAGGATTATATAATGATAAACTGGAAAGAAAAGGAAGATTTCCTTACCGCATACGCACTGGGTAAAACGTTTCCGGAAGAGATGAAACCGGAAGTGGAACAGCTGGAAAACGAACTCCGCGAGAACAACGCGCTCCGACGGGAACTCGACGAAATTCGCAAGATGGCGAACCGCCTGACCGACGCACTTGCGGAAGAACCGTTACCCAGCCCGCAAGAAGAGATTACGTATGAAGATAAAACCGCGACGAAACAGCGACGCAGATTTTTTAATCCTTTCATACTTGGCACATTAATGGCGTGCATGGTAGTGACGATTACTCTGAGCTTTTTACTGCCACCGGAAAGTAATTTCCGAAAGTCGGCGGTCATTTTCAATTGTGCGCCATTGATGGAACGTAACGCGGTAATGGACTATCAATATCCAGCCAACGACAGTCGCCAGGAATACGCAAGCGCGACGGACGAACCGGCGGAATTTGCGCCCGCGCTGGAAATGAATCGGCAAAAATCGGTGGCGAAAAAGAAAGAAAACGTCAAAAGTACGCTGGGAATGAATGTCACGGCGGATGCGAAAATGGAAGAAATGGCTGAAATGTCCGAAATGGTCGCCGACGAGGAAGACGTGTTATATATGATGGAAGAAGAAACGGAAGAAGCTGACATGGAAGCGGACGCGGAAATCGTGGAAGAACCTAAAATCGTAGAGTTTCAGCCTATGGCGGCGACGCCGATGACGAATGAAAAACAGGCTGCCGCGTTAAACTCACGCCAATCTAGCGTTGAACAGTTTGGAAACGACTGGATTGATATGGATATGCATTACAAAAGAACTCGCGCAATGGCGGTGGAACGTCCGCAACCCGCTCCCGCTCCGATTCCCGCTCCAGTCGTCGTGAACGAGAATTCTTACGAAAAGTTACCGGAAACGGGTTTCAAGAAGCCGACGGACGCGCCGTTCTCCACGTTCGGCGTGGATGTGGATACCGCCTCGTACACGCAGATGCGGAACAGCCTGATGTTGGAATGCGGTCGGTTGCCGTCGCCGAATTCCGTACGCGTGGAGGAGTATGTCAACTATTTCCGTTATAACCTGCCGAAACCGGAAGAGGGGAGCGAGTGTCCGTTCCAGACGACGGTGGAAATCCAGAAACACCCGTGGCAGAACGGTCTGTACATGGCGATGGTCGCGATTCAGGGACGCGAAATCCCGGCGGAAAAACGTCCGAAACTGAATCTCGTCTTCCTCCTCGACGTTTCCGGCTCGATGAGCGACTGGAATAAACTCCCGCTCGTGAAGGACGGCATGATGAAACTCCTCGACCAACTCACCCCGCAAGACCGTGTAGCGGTGGTCACTTACGCGGATACGGCAACGACCGTTCTGGAACCGACGGCGGGAAATGAGAAAGCGAAAATCGAGAAGAGTGTCCTCCAGCTCGAAGCGAACGGCGGGACGGCGGGAAGTGACGGTCTGCGACGTGCGTACGACTTGGCGCGGGAGAATTTCGACAAGGAAGCGGTCAACCGAATTATTCTCTGTTCCGACGGCGATTTTAATGTCGGCATGACCAACAACGACGACCTCCAGAAAATGATTGAAAACGAAGCGAAAAGCGGTATTTTCCTCAACGTTCTCGGTTTCGGAATGGGGAACTACAAGGATGACCGCCTCCAGCGTCTCGCCGAGCACGGGAACGGTGTGTACGGTTACGTCGATACACGTGCCGAAGCGAAGAAAATGCTCTGCGACGACGTGGTCGGCTCCATGATTACAATTGCGAAAGACGTGAAACTCCAGATAGAATTTAATCCCACGCACGTCGCCGCCTATCGACTTATCGGCTACGAATCGCGTCACCTGAAAGACCGCGACTTCCACGACGACAAGAAAGATGCGGGCGACATCGGCGCAGGACACCGCGTAATCGCGCTCTATGAAATCGTTCCGACTGGCGGAGAAATCCCGAATCCTGAAAAAGTCGATAAACCGCGTTATCAGTCGGAAAATACGGATGAAAACGCGGACGAAAACGCTGAAAAAGAGACCGCGACAGAAGCGAAAACGAAACCTGTGAACGATTCTCCGGAATGGTTATTCGTGAAACTCCGCTGGAAGGAACCGACCGCGAGCGAGAGTACCCTCAAGACGTTCCCGGTAGTGTTTACGCCGACCGATGTGGAGGGAAAAGCACCAAGCGACAACTTCCAGTTCGCAACAGGCGTGGCTCTTTACGCGCAACTTCTGCGAGAGAGCGACTACACCGGCGGAGCGAGTTTCGCGACGGTTCTGGAGCTGATTTCCCCCGTCATTGGCGAGGATGAATACCGCGCGGAGTTTAAGAGACTCGTCGAGATGGTGAAAGAACAGCGTTAAAATTTAATAATTCGAAACACACTTGAACATTCTGGGAGAAACAGCTCTTTCTGCAGTCATTTCCGTAATGTGAAATGATGCTAAGATGGAATTTATAGCGTGTTAAGTATAAATCTTACACGGTACGCGGACTGCCACGGTACGCGTACCTATTTTTTTGTGTTTTCCTAAAATATGAGAAAATATGAGAAATTTTAAGAAAAAGATTAAAGCTCAGAAACATTCTATTCTGCCAAAAACATATACCATTTTATCCACTTAACTCAATTTAAAAGAATAGGCAAGAAATTTTATATAAAATTTACGGAAATTGGGGAGAAATCGTGTGAAAGCTCTTTACAAAATGTGAAAGTATGCTAAAATAAAAACAACGATTTGGGACAATCGTATCGATAAAATAAAAAACACTATCAAGGACGAAAAGGATTTATCATGAACTTTTTTGATTGGATTCGCCAGGGCGTTAAACGTTCGGTTCTCGAAGGCGTTGCGGACGCGGTGGAACATCTTGGAACCCCCGCGGACCAGGACCAGATGCGTGAGCAGTTACTTGCGTATTCTTCGGCCGACCCGAATGTTCAGATGATTGAAGCCGGTGCGCAGACAGGTATGCGCAAGCGTCTCGGACGCGGAATTTCGATGGAAACTTCCGAAGAATGATTTTATACCCGACACACTATAAAATTCAGCTTTTTTCGTCGTTTCAGTTACGGAAACGATTACTGAAAAGTCTCCTTTTCCTGAATTTTCGTGTATAATTGGTATATACTCGGCGCGGATTTTCACATGGTGTCAGTATCATCATACAAAAAACCATCCGTTTTTAACCTCCTCTGAAATCAGGGGAGGTTTATTTATAGATAGAAGAGCAAGATAGATAAAATAAGTATAAAATTTAAGATATGAATCCCTCATCACAGAACGACAGGCAGAAAAAAACGATTTCCAGAAATGAAAATACGCCGAAAAATGAAAGCGTGACGAAAAATGAAAGCGTGACGAAAAAAGGAAGCACGCATTCTCATGAAAATATACGTTTCGCAGAGCGGAAACAGCAAGAAAAACGTGCGCAACATCGGCGTAAAATGAGTATTCCGACGATGATTTACGACGCAGAATTGCCGGTCTCGGCACGACGGGAAGAAATTCGGAAAGCGATTCAGGAAAACCAGATCGTCGTTCTGTGCGGGGAGACCGGATCAGGAAAATCGACGCAATTACCGAAAATCTGTCTGGAACTGGGACTCGGTGTGCGGAAATTGATTGGGCACACGCAGCCACGGCGAATCGCAGCAATTTCCATCGCGAATCGGTTGGCGCAGGAACTGGCTCTCGGAAAACAGAAACCCGCGCCAGAGGGGGAAACGCTCATTCCACCGGAGAAACTCGTCGGGTATAAAATCCGTTTCACAGACCACACGTCGCCGGAAACGTGTATTAAGTTAATGACGGACGGGATTCTGCTAGCCGAGACACAGGGGGATCGGTTTCTGAACCAGTATGAGGCGTTAATCATCGACGAAGCGCACGAGCGTTCTCTGAATATCGACTTTCTAATCGGGATTTTACGGCGTCTGGCGGATAAAAGACCGGACCTGAAGATTATTATCACGTCCGCAACGATCGACGCGGAGCGATTCGCCGCTCATTTTGAGACGGGAACGCGGAAAGTGCCGATTCTGAAAGTGGAAGGAAGAACCTACCCGGTCGACGTCGTTTATCAGCCGGTTTTAGAGGAAGATGACGACGATGAGGAGGACGAAAACGCTGGAAATGCTGGAATCGCACATTCTTCCGCGTCGGGACACGCACGGAAAGACGCTCCACCGCGTGTCGTGCATGATGGCGACATTCATCAGGCGGTAATTCGGGCAGCGGAAATGCTTGCGCAGAAAGGACCGGGCGACATACTTGTCTTCGTGCCGTCCGAGCGGGATATTCATGAGTTGGTGAAGCTGTTTCACGGGGAATCACAGCGACGGACGTCTTATCTTTTTCAGTGTGATAGTGTCGAAATTCTCCCACTTTATGCGCGCCTGCCGGCGGATCAGCAACAAAAAATCTTTAATCCGACCGGAAAACATCGACGAATCGTGCTGGCGACGAACGTGGCGGAATCGTCGGTGACCGTACCGCGAATCCGATACGTCATTGATACCGGGACGGCACGAATCAGCCGGTATTCTGCGCGTTCCAAGACACAGCGACTACCGATTGAACCGATTTCTCAGGCATCGGCGGACCAGCGGAAAGGACGTTGCGGGCGTATCGGGCCGGGAATCTGTGTGCGACTTTACTCGGAGGAAGATTTCAACTCACGAGAAGAGTACACTCAGCCCGAAATTCAGCGGACGAATCTCGCATCGGTCATTTTACAGACGAAAATGCTCAAGTTAGGGCGAATTGAGTCGTTTCCGTTCCTCGACATGCCGAAAATCGCGTCAATTCGGGACGGATACCGTACGCTGTTCGAGTTGAAAGCGATTACGCGCGCCTCGGCGGAGGGTGACTTGACGCCGTTGGGGATTAAATTGGCGAAAATCCCGGTCGACCCGCGAATCGGCAGGATGATTCTGGAGGCAGTCGAAATTGCGCGTCGCGCGGAGTGCGGAAAAGCGTCGGCAACAGAAAATAACGAAAATTCCGGGAAAAAACAGGCGGAAAAGAAGAATCGACGTGGTGAGAAGCGGAAATCGGAAATGTCGGAGGTGAATCCACTTCTGGAAATTCTCGTGATTGCGGCAGCGCTGGAAATCCGCGACCCACGGGAAAGACCGCTCGAAAAACAAGGCGCGGCAGACGCGGCTCATGAACGGTTTCTGGACCCGAAATCGGACTTTTTATCGTTCCTGAAACTGTGGGATTTCTATTTTGAGCTGAAAGGGAAACTGTCGCGAAATCAGCTGTTAAAAGCGTGTCGGCAGAATTTCATCTCGTGGAACCGAATGCGCGAGTGGATCGACGTGTATCATCAGTTGCGCGAGCTAGTTCAGCAACTTCTGAAAGAGTCGCGGTTACCGGAAAAACTCCTTCACGGCGACGCGGAGCGGTTATCCTTCACGGAAGGTCCCATTCCGCCGGGCGAAAACCATTCCGCGAAATACAGCTCCATTCACCGTGCGCTTTTAAGTGGTCTACTCGCAAATATCGGGCGGAAAGACCTCCTTACGAATGATTACGCGGTCGGAAACGGAAAATGTGTTTTGTGGCCCGGTAGCGGACTGCTGAAATCGATTCCGACGGGGAATGGAAACGGAAACGCGGGGAAAAATACGGGAAGAGAAAATTCTGGGAAAAATTCCGGGAAAAACGCGGAAAGCGGAAAGAATCAGGCTCCGCCGATGAAGCCGAAAGCGGGGGTACGGTTCTGGGGAAGGAGTCTGGACGCGAGCGGGAAACCGTGCGGGAACGGTGAGGATTTTATCGCCGGGGAAGTCGCGGAAATATCGGGGACGGCGGAAATGTCGGAAACTCCGAAAAAGCGAGTCTATCCAACGTGGGTGATAGCAGCGGAAATGGTGGAAACGTCGAAACGGTTTCTGCGGACGAACGCCATTATTGAGCCGGAATGGGTCGAGCCGCTGGCGGAACATCTCGCGACGCACACCTACAGCGAACCACACTGGTCGAAACAGAATAATGACGTAATGGCGTATGAGAAAGTGTCACTTTCTGGACTGGTTATCGTCCCGAAACGGCGGATTCCGTATGCGCACGTAAATCCGAAAGAAGCGCGAGAAATGTTTATACAGCAGGGACTGGTCGAGGGAAATTGGCAGTCACGGGCGGATTTTTACCTCTGGAATCGCGAATTGTGGTTCGAGCTGGAACAGATTCAGGCGAAATTGCGACGATTCGACTATTTACCGGGAACGTGGAAGCTGTACGAATTTTACGACACGCGGATTCCCGATACGGTGACGGACCACACGACGCTGGAAAAATGGCTACGCACGGCAGACACGGAGACGGTGAAGGCACTGGAAATGAAGGAAGAAGACCTCGTTTCGGAAACGCCGGACGCGTCGCTGTCAGAGCAGTTCCCGGACACGTTCAGCGGAGAATTTACTTGGGTCTCGAAACCGATTCCGATGAAAAAACCGGCGAAATCGGGCGTTTCGTCGGAAATGGTGGGGGAAAAATCGGAGAAAGACGCGCAGAAAGAAAAAGAGCAGAACGCCGATACGCCAGCCACGCCGATGCAGGAATTACGGCTTTTCGGTCAGGTAATTACGCCGAAAACTCCGGCTCCCGCAAAAAAAGAGGTAAAAACGCCGTCTTCTTCGCCGAAAACGCCGAAAGTGCCAAAAACTCCGGAAGATAAGAAGAAAACGCCGGAAAATAACGCGCCGACACGGAAAACGTCGAGTTACCAGTTCCCGCTGGAATACCGTTTTGAGCCGGGAAGCGCACAGGACGGCGTGACGATTCACGCGACACTCGAAACGGTTCACCAACTTCAGGAACACGCGCTAGAATGGGGTGTTCCGGGACTTCTGGCAGAGCGCGTGGCGGCGTTAATTCGGGCGTTGCCGAAAGAACAACGACGAAAATTGATTCCGGCTCCCGACACGGCACGGGCGGTCTGTGCACGGATTCCATTCGGCGTGGGAAACCTCCGGGCAGTTCTGGCGGCGGAATTCACGCGAATTGCCGGAGAACTGATACGCGAAAGGGACCTCGACATGTCGAAAATCCCGGAATCGTTACAATTAAACATCCGGGTAAGTGACACGCAGGGAAATACGCTCGTGGAAAGTCGCGATTTACACGAGGTTCTGGAACACGTCGGCGAGCAGGCGTCCGAGAAATTCGCAATGGTCGAGGATTCACGCTGGACGCGCGGAGGATTTACCAGCTGGAGCTTCGGCGACTTGCCCATTCAGGTACAGATTGAATCGACACTCCTCGACGCGGCTTCCAGGGCAGGAAAAATCACGGCATTTCCGATGCTCGTGGACGAGGGAAAAATGGTCGGGATTCGGCTTTCCACCTCGCAATTTCAGGCGGAATTAAATATCCGACGCGCGGTGGTCCGGCTCTTCCGTATCGCGGCGAATCGGGAACTGACCCAGCAGGCGATCTGGATGCCAAAATTTAATGAAATGAAGATGCAGGCGGATTATTTCGTAAAAAGTACCGGCGTTCCGTTCTCGGATACGATCTGTGATTTGGTCGCTTACGCGGCGTTGGAGCCGGAGGGATTCCCAGCACTGGCGGACATGCCATCACTCTTGAATCGGGTTCCGCGCACGCAGAGGGAATTCGAGAAAATTGTGAAACAGGGAAAAGGACGCATCTCGATTGTGGTTCAGGAATTACCGCAACCACTGGAACAGCTCTGGAAAGCGTATCACTCGGCAATTCGCGCGTTAAACGGTCTCTGCACGCAGGATAAACGCCGACCCACAGTAAATGATTTAGCGTCGCAACTGAAAATCGGAACACTTCAGATAAAAACTTTCGGAAACCCCGACCGACGCGGAAATTCTGCTGGAACACGTGGAAATTCTGGAGGAATACGAGGAAATTTGGACGAAAAGCATGAAAAACAGGACACCCTGCCCAGTCGCGTGGCTCTTTACGCGCCGTTTCAGCCGATAGTGGATGACATCAACGCGCAGATTCACCGACTGACACCGCCGGACTTTCTGTTACGGACATCGTGGAAGTATGTGCGTCATTTTTCACGCTATTTCCGGGGAATTGAAGCCAGAATCCAGTCACTTTCCGGCACGAATTCCGGTGTGAAAAATGCTCTGTCACGCGGAACGGAACAGATTCAGGAGCTGAAACATTTTCAGGAGGAATATGACCGAATTCGGCGGGATTACGACCTGCGCGGAATTGAAAGTGAGGAGCTGGAAGCGTTCCGGTGGGCGATTGAGGAGTATCGGATTTCTCTCTTCGCGCAGAAACTCGGCACCTCCATTCCCATCTCAGCACGGCGACTGGAGAAGATGCTGGAGACGTTATAAATCTGATACACCAGAAAAATTCACGGTACCGTCATTTCGGGTTACTGAAATAACGACTGAAAATACCACCTTTTCTTGAATTTTCAAGTGGAATCCGTATAAATGAAAAAACGGAAGGGAGGCTATAAAATCTTCCTTCCGTTATCATTTTATATCCGACGCACTATAAAATTTCACTTTCCCATCATTTCGCGTTGCTAAAATGACGACCGAAAGGGCCACCCTTTCTTGAATTTTCAAGTGGAATTATTTTAGTGAAAATGGATTTTCTTTTTACTTGGTCAGTGGTTCAAGAGATATCTTGCGGAAGAAAATCTCCGCCCCCTCAGACTGAAGCTGGATTTTTCCTGCATCCTGTTTCAGGTCGGTAATTTCATTCACAAGAACGCCATTAACGTAAACAGTCATTTTATTCCCACACGCGTCGACGGTCAGAGTATTCCACTCGTCCGCCTTTTCGACATCATCAGGACCACGGAAATCTTTCTCATCTCGGTAATCCACGGAGCCGTAACGGTTCTGAATTCCCCCCTGACTGTTAGACGTGAGCGTTACAGACTCCCCATTTTCCGGGTCATAAACGAGTTTATTATTTTTCCGTCGCGTGGCTTTACAAGTCGCAGAAATACCATCATCTCCATCTCCGACAATCCAGAAATCACCAGTCGCTCCCTCACAGATGTTCGCTTCTACGGATTTCGCCCAAATTCCGCCGAAGTCACCATCCTCGCCGAAAGTGTGAATGAGAAGTCCGGAATCACGAGCTTTTTTCTCGCGGCCACCCCACGTTTTTTCACCCCATTTATATTCGACAACGATACGATAATTCGAGTACGATTTCTCGGTCGTGATACATCCCCACGTCTCGCCCGACACGCGAATCATGCCATCGCGCACGGTAAAAACGCCGGCTGGGTCATTATTTTTTCCCTGATTCTGAATCCACTTATACCAACCGTCAAGATTCTGACCGTTAAACAGATCCATTTTCTTGTTCACTTTCGTTACTGGAAGGTCTTCCGCTTTCAGGTTACTGGCTACGAGCATAAGAAATACTGAAGGGATGAAAATGGCAAGAAAAACGGTGAAAATGGTCGAGGAAACGATCTGGAATACAGATTTTTTGAGTATGCGGGACATAAATTACTCCTTATTTTGGTTGGAATGACGTGAAATGGAAATTGTGAAGGAAATTGTAAATGGGTAAAGGATTCAGATAATAAATTGATAAATCAACACAAAAAAACCGGGCTATTTAACTCTAACCCGGTTCTTTATGGGTGCGCCTGGATTCGAACCAGGGACCTCCGCCTTATCAGGAGTTTGGAAAATTTGCTAAATGTGCTTTTTATAGCGTTAAAATGGGCGTGTGGTGCGTTTTGCTATTTTTTATACAAGTCCTTAAAAGGTGGGGAAATTTGGGAATTGTTGTATAATACAAGTTTTTAAATTTTTCTAAATTTTCTTAAAAAATTTTTTCTGAATTTTTTGCATTTTTTGTATTTTGCGCTTCTGTACACACTCTTGTTTGTTACTTTTTGAAAACTTATTTTTAATCATAAGTGTCGTAAAATAAGGTGTTTTGTTGATTTTTATTTTATGTATTTTTTTCTACTTTATTCTACTTTTATTCAAGTTTTGGGCAAGAAAAAGCCGATATATATAGTGTAAGGGAGAGGGAAGGCAAGAAAAATTCCTCCTTACAAAGTCTAACCTTCATAAGGAGGAAAAAATGACTAGAAGAAAGTTTTTTGTTGTAGTTGGCAAGGTCGTCAAACTTGTAGCCAAGACGCTTAAAAACCTGTTCTTCAAAATTGTCAAAGACATTTTGAGCTAACGAACAGCCCGGTGGGAAAAGCCCGCCGGGTTTCTTCTTCTCATCTATCGGAAGTTTTTAATCATGATATTTAGCAAAAAAAAGAAAAAAATTTTTTGTTTTTTTACTTTTTTACAATTTTCGTCAAAAATGCTATTTCTGGGATTATTTTAATCGGGATTCCTTTTTGTTGTAAATTTTGTGTGGCTCGAATCTTATTGGTCGTTTTTCCTTTTTTATACTCTTCCCACAGTTGCTGACCGACGACAAGGTGGGTGACGTGGGAAGAGACTTCCAGACGGGTTTCGCCTCCTCCAGCTTTTACAAGGTTTCGGGCTTCTTCACGGGTCAAGCCGTATAAGTCGCCGGTAAAAACATGACACGTTCCCTCAAAAATTTTTTGTTCTTCGGTTTTTTGAGGCGGAACGGATAAAACAAGCTCGGACGGTTGAGGAAATTCGTCGGGGATTTCGCGCAATGAAAACGGAAAATCTTCCCAATTCAGGTTTTCTTCTTCCTCTTCCATAAGTCCGTTTTCGTCGCAATATTGCATGGCAAGTTTCAAATAACGCTGTAGAATGTAAATCGGCGGGAATTGGTTTCGGCGATTGTACCAGACCACTAAATCATCGCCTTTTTTGTCGCTGTTACACCTCGCACAGGCAAAAACAAGATTGTCGCCGGAATCCCACCCGCCACGAATTCTCGGGACGACGTGATCCAGCGTTAATTTTCCGACGACTCCACAATAACAGCAAGCGTCGGGCAAGTCCATTTTCATTTTTTCATCTTTGAAAATTGACTTTACTTTTGACGTTCCTTCCAGAAGTTGCTTCAAAAATTTTTTTCGGATGCCATACGCAATGGGCGTGTAAGTTTTGTTCCCATTTTTCAGGGAGTAAACCGCCATTCCAAGTGTGGCGTAATGGCGGTATAAACGTTCACGGAGTTTCATTTTTCACGCTCTTTCATTGCGTCTTCAAGTTCACCAGGGTAGTCGAGGCACTGTTCTAAAATATAATTGCGGTCACGTTCACAAAATTTCTCAAATTTGAATTTTTTGGTTCCTTTAGTGGTACTGATATAAACTTCTTTTTTCGTTGTCATTCGGCTTAACGTACCTTCAAGCGTGTTTCCGTTTACGTCAGTCCATTTTCGAGGATACTGGTTTTCAGGTTTTTTAAGGCGAACCGTCCCATGTTCAATCGTTTCTCTTTTAGGATACTTTTTCTTTTTGGGTTTAGTTTCCGGTTTAGTTTCTTCTTTTGGGGCGGTTTCCGGTTTGGTTTCGGGTTCGTCATCCAGCTCGGTAGTCTTTTCCGGCTCCGGTTCGGAATCAGTTTTAGTTTGTGAGGCTTCATTGTCTGCAGAAGGTTCAGCAACTGGAAACGTTTCGGGGGCTGGCGTTACATCTGTAGTAATAACCGTAGAAGGGGGAGAGGATTTACGAGCGCGTTTGGCGCACTCAGGGACTATAACAAAAAAGAAAACAATAACGAATAAAATCAGCGTCCAGACAAAACAACCGCAACCCAAGAAGGTTTTTCTTCCTCCTTTTCTTTCCATTGCCACCATTTTTGCCATGTCTCTTTCATAGCGACGTTTGTTTTCACAGTTTCGGAGGTCTCCATAAAGGACTTTTTTCCAGTATCGTCTTTCATTTTCAGTGACCATTTGGACCTCTCAGAAAAATTTAAAAATTTTTCAAAAAATCAAGATTTTTTGAATTTCGTTGATTATGAAAATTTATTTGACAAATTCTATTTTATAGTGTATATAAGATATTGGGGGTTGTCAAGTGTGCGACTTGTAAAATTTCTAACTTTTTTTATAAAAATTTGGATTTTTTTTGAGTTTTTCTCTCCCCACCCCTTGACTGTATGTATATTATATGCTAAAATACATACCAATTAAGTGAAGGACTATATAAGAAAGGAGAAGTTATGGGTGATATGAAAAGACTTAACTTCATCTTTCCTCAAGAGCTTGTTGATTTACTCGACAAGATGGCAAGGGAAAGAATGTGCGACAGAAGCGACTTTATACGTCAGTTACTTTTTGACGTGTCGCGTACAAGCGGCAAGTTTCCTACGGAAATTCAGGCTGAATGCCGAGAGGAAATGGCGTCTTTTAGAAAACGGCTGGAAGCGCTTGAAGCAAAAGTCAAGTAGGGAGAGAAAAGGCGGAGCGCGCCAGTAAGTTTGGCGACCGACGGCGCACTCCTAGACCGACCAGAAGGTCAAGTCACTCTTAAGTATACTTTTTCTAAAAAAGTTGACAAGGGGGGGGCTTGGCTCGCTTCCAGCCGTAAACCCCGTCCGGGATGCTCTCGCCCGGACTTTGAATATTGTGCTATATCATGTTACTTACTATCAAAGAAGTCGCCGAGCAGTTGCAAGTCTCGGAGGATCGCGTTCGCGATTGGACGAAGCGCGGGGAGTTGGCGGCGGTTGTCGTTAGCCCAAGAGCGTCTAGCAAAAAACCACAGTTGCGGATTCGACCGGAAGCCCTAGAGGATTTTTTGGACGAAAGAAGCGCGTATATGTCCAGCAGTCGGAAACGGTCTCAAAGTTCCAGAGTGGATAAAGAATGGTCCCGTCGCGCCGCCGCGCTTGGGTTAAAAATCGGATAAAATACAGAAACTTTTTCATCGTTTTAGGGAAGATCAGTATGTAACAATACCGAGCGACCCAATTGGCAACATCGTAAAAAGTCCCATTTTTGCGGTGGTGGGTCGTGTACCCTATCTTCCTTTTAAAGAAAGGATTATTATGTATCAGCCTATAGAACTGAAAGAGCGCGTCGAAACGTCCTTGAAACACTATGTTGAAATGGACTGTTTTCATCGGACTTTGACTGGTCTGCATCGTGATATTCTTCAGTTAGATTCGAAGTTGAGAAAAGCTCGCTTGGATTCCACACGGAAACAGTATCAAGCGGAGTTACGCGATAAGTTGGGCGATTTTTGGCGGTGTTCGAGTGAACTCGCTCGCTCGGCTAGTGCTTGGCAGTGGGTCAAGCGGTAATTTTTCCATAGGAGGTTATATGGACGAAAATTTTGTATCAGAAGAAGGTTTAATCTCGGAAACAATTCCATTTGTCGGCGGTTCCGGCAACGCTTCCGGCGAAATCGGCGACGATGGGAGACGTAGCGGTGAACTGACGCTCGACGAGGCAGCGAAACTTTTGGGTATGTCGCCGAAGCGCGTTCGACGGTTTTGTGTTCAGAACGTCATTCCATCTGTGACGCGGTTTAACATGATTTTCATTCCGGAACAGGCGTTGAACGAGTGGTATTCGCTCCCGGAAAATCGGGCGCAGATTCGATCGTTTCAAGTTTATCCGGTCGAAATTGACATAGCTTCCGATGAAGTTCCGGCGAAAAAAGTTGCGCTGGACGACCTTCTCGCGAAAATGTGTGAACGTTTTGACCGTCTGGAAGCGACTTTAAACCAGATTTTGGAGCGATAATGGGGTTTTCAGTTTCACTTCATCAGATAGTGGACGCTGTGGGAAAGAATACCCGCGACGTCCTCGTGCGTGTCGCTGGAATTCCAGCGGAGTTTTGCGATGAAAAACATCATCCTTGTCCGGCGTGTGGTGGTCTGGATCGTTTTCGTGTTTTGGATTTAGAGGAAGGAACGTGTTTTTGCAATCGCTGTTTCAATAAGCGAAATGGCAATTATATCAACGCAGTTATGCACTTCCGAAACGTTGGTTTTCGTGACGCGCTTTTGCTGATTGCGGATTATCTCGGAATTAGAAAAGAAGGGACTTTCGCGCAAGCGGTTCCCGGCTGTCGTGCGTCGGCGACTTCCAAAAAGAAGGCGATGACATCAAAAATTAAACGGGTTTTGCATCCCATTTATAACACTGACGGTTCGCGGAAAGGTATGAGAGTTGATTCGTCGTGTGATGGGAAAGAGTGGTCTACTTTTTTTCCGTGGAACGGCTTCACTTATCAGCCTGTTCCTAGGGAAGTTTCGGCAAATTCCCACGTCAAAAAACATACGATTTACGAGTATCTCGACGCGGATGGCGGACCACACCATATCGTTTATCGGCTTGATCTTAAGCAGGGGCGAAAAATCCCCATGCAGTTTCACTGGGACGGCTCGGCATATGTCCTCGGCAAGAGTGAAGAGCAGATTCCATATAATGCGCCTGATGTTCTCAAGGCGAAAAGGGTCTTTTTCGTCGAGGGAGAAAAATGTGCTGCGGCTTTGCAGTGGGATTTAAGTCGGAATCCTCCAGAGGGTGAAATGCCGGCTGTGACGTGCATTAATTGCGGTTGTGGAGCGTTTTCCGATTCATATATCCCATATTTTGAGGGAAAAGACCTTTTTATTTATCCTGACAATGACGCGCCGGGCGAGCGTCTGGCGTGTGAATTGGTAGAGAAATTGTCGTCGGTGTGTAAGAGTATCAAGGTCTATAAATGGCCCGATGGGACGCCCGAAAAATGGGATATTGCGGATGAAATTGTGAAACGGAATGCGGAACGGAAAGCGACGGAGGCGGAAATCGTCGTTGAGTCGGGATTAAAATAAGGTTCATAACCGGAAAAGGTTGGGCGGCTCGGCGGGTTGAAGCGGAAATCGTCGTTGAGTCGGAGTTAAAATAGGTAAAATTGTGCCGGGGTTGTGCCGGGGCTGGTGGCGGTTTTCAGGAAATTAAGGAGGTTAAAATGAGTGGATAGATTTTAGGATGATTTTTCATTAAATGTCGGTTTTTAGGAGGTTTTAGCCGTTTTCGGTTAAGATTGCAGGGGAAATACACACTTTTTGGGAATTGGGATTTAGAAAGTGTGCCGGGGTGTGCCGAGGTTTTCTCTCTCTTTTTCTAATATTAATTAGGCAAGAATAATATTTTAATATTGTTTATTAATATTAGCAAGAAGCGTGTCATTCAATAACAATTTTGGTATTTTTTACAGTTCCTAGCCAGAGATGGGCGGGGGAAGAAACGATGGATTTTTTTGCGGATTCAGGCTGGGTCGAAATCCCAAAAGGCGCGACACCAGAGGAAAGTGTGAAAGCACTGGTCGATTCAGGAGTTGTAACAAAATCAACTCTGGAAGATGAAAAACCAGAATGGAAAGAGCGTAAAAAACGGGTTAAGAAGGTCGCGGAAACGAAAACGGAATCGGGTTCAGAATCGGTTTTGGTTCAGGAAAAACAGGCGATTTATACCGGCGCGGCTTACGATGCTTATAAGTTTTTGGAACGTTTTGAGGAGCCGAGGTATGTTTTTTACATTCAAAATTGGTGGAAATATGATTCTCAAAACGGTTGGAGACAAGTGCTGGATGTGGAAATGCAACACGATGTAGCGGATTTTTTGGTCGAATCGTGTTACAAGTGCGACGCGAATGAAGTGGCGAAGATTTTGTTGGCAATGGTGCATTTTTGTCGGATTCCATACGCAGAGGACGTTTTCGACCAGACTTTTTTGCTGACGAAAACTGAATCGGGAGTTTTGGAGGTTGAGCACTCTCCAGGGTGGGTTGTGTGCGAAAATGCGACTTTTCACGTTCCGACGGTTGCGAAAGCGTTGTTTCGTGGGGAATCGGTTCCGGATGAAAGCGTGGCTCCATTATCGTCCACGTTGTTCACGCAGGGGAGAATTCCTTGCAAGTTGAATTTTGACGCGAAATGTGAACGTTGGGAGAGTTTCATCGAAAGCGCGTGTCCTTTTGACCGGGAATGTCTTCAGCAGATGTTTGGTTTGTCGCTGACGTTCGATAGGTCGTTTTGCGTGTTTTTTATCGTTTTCGGACCGGCTGGGAGTGGAAAAAGTACCTGTTTGAATATCTTGCAACGTCTGAATCGTGGGACGGTTTCTCAGGTTTCGATGGGGCGTTTCGGGGAGAGATTTTATATTTATCCGCTGTCGCAAAACAGGGCGAATATCGTTCACGATATGGATTCCATTTTCGAGGGAGATGGGAGCGTGTCGCTTCGGGAGGCGGTTTTGAAATCGGTCGCGGCTGGGGAAAGTATGGAGGTCGAGCGGAAGCATCGACACGCGAAACGTGAATATTTACGGGCGTTGTGCGTTTTCGGAACGAATCAGGTACCACGATTTGCGGATAAATCCGAGGCGATTGCGCAACGAATGAAGATTATTCAGTTTCCAAATTCTTTTCGTGGAACGGAAGGACAAGTTAGAAATTTGACGGACATTTTGGCGTGCGATTTGGAAGGGGTGCTGATTTGGGCATTGAAAGGGTACGGAATGTTGCTGGAAATGGACGCGCTGGCGGTGAGTGAATCGCAAGAGGCGTATGACCTGAAAACCGAGGCATTTAAGGATATGCGTCCAGAAATTCAGTTTTGTGATGAGTGTATTGTTTTCGACGATTTTATCGGTTTTTTGCCGTCGCTGGAAGTGTATAAAGCGTATGCGAATTTTTGTACAGACCGTGGCTATTGTCCTGCGGGAATGTCGAAGGTGATTCCGTTGATTGCGTCCTACTTGGGCGTTGATCTGAAACGGCGACGAATTCAAGGCGTGCAGGTGCGCGGTTTGGTCGGCGTGTCGCTTGCGGGGGGTACGAAGACTTACGTACAGTAGCGGATGGTGACTTTTGAAAAATCGTTACATTTTCAGTTTTTGAGAAATAGGGGACGGCAAGGGGGTCCTTTTCAGAAATTTTATAAACAAGAAGCCAGACGGAAGAGTTCTTTATAAACGGAGAGTTTCTTTCTTTAGAGGAAGAACGGGAAGGAACGCAAAAATCGGACGGCAGGGGGAAGGGGAGGGTTTCGGAAGAGCGTTTTCGGAGGGAAGCGAGTTTTCGGCACAAGTCGGGCAACGCCCGAACCTAAAAACGTTACGCAAGAAAAAAAAGAAAAAAAATAAAAAGTTTTTTTTGAAAAAGGAGTTTTTTTCATGGTGCGGTATAAAGACGCGAGCGAGCTTTTTGACAACTACGATTCCAGTCTATTTGGCGACGGTTTTGCGTCGGACAGACAGGCGGAACACGCGGAAAATCACGCGATGAAGTACGCGGACCATAAGCAACGAGCGAAAGAGCGACAGGCGCGGATCAGCGAGGAGGGACGCGAAATCGGTCCACTTCCTCCGGTATTGTATCCTGAGTTGGTCGGAGAGTGTCGGCACGATTTTTTGAGGTTTATGCTAACTTTCGGCAACGCGGACCAGTCCGACCCGGCTTTCCCTGCTCCGTTTTGCGATGCGCAACTTTACGCGATTCGGTCAATTCAGGAAACGCTCTTGAATGGCGGTAGTCGTCCGTTGTGCTTGCCACGAGGTTTCGCAAAATCGACGTTTTGCGAGTGGGGAATTGCGTGGGCGTTGTGTTACGGTCATCAGCGGTTTATCCTGATTATCGGCGCGAAACAACAGCTGGCGTCGCAGATTCTGGAGAACGTCGGACGGATTCTGTTTCAGAACGACCTTTTGGCGGCGTGTTTTCCGTCGCTGGTTTATCCCGTTTTGTGTCTCGATGGAAGTCCGGGACGCGCTCCGGGGCAGACGCTGGACGGCGAGCATACCAACATTAAGTGGAATTCGCGGACTCTAATTTGTCCGACAGTTGCGGGTGCTCCTTCTTCGGGGTGCATTGTGACGGTTTCGGGGTTGGACGGCGCGATTCGCGGTATGAAAGTCGGTTCCGACCGTCCGACATGCGTCATCGTGGACGACCCCCAGACCGAAAAAAGCGCGGCAAGCGTTCACCAGACCGATAGACGCTGGAATTTACTTTCTGGAGCGGTGAAGGGGTTGGCTGGTCCGTCGCAGTCTTTGGCAATGATTGCTACGATTACGGTTCAGCGTCCAGACGACCTTTCGGAAAAGATTCTGGCGGCGTGGGGTGGTCGGCGTTTTTCGATGCTTCGGACGATGCCGGAGAAAATGGAATTGTGGGAAGAATACAATAAACTCCGGGAAATCGGGATTAAAAACCACATTGAGACGGCGGATCAAATTCGGGAGGCGAATGTGTTCTATCTTTCCCATCGATCGGAAATGGACGCGGGAGCGGAAGCGGAGTGGGAATACCGATTCGACTCAAGAACGGAAGTTTCGGCGATTCAACACGCGATGAATCTTTATTTTGCAAATAAGCAGACGTTTTTTTCGGAGTATCAAAACCGACCGTTAGCGATTCTCGACGAGGCGCGGAATTTGACGCGGGATGAGATTTTGCGAAAAATCGTGACCGTCAAGCGTTATACGGTTCCGCTGGAGTGCGAGCGCGTGACGTGTGGGATTGACATTCAACAGGATTGTCTGTACTGGGTAACGACCGCTTGGGGCGATGGTTTTCGTGGTCACGTTTTGGATTATGGACGGTTTCCGGAAGGGAGAAAAACGATTCAGGATTTGTTTCCCGATGCAAGTGAAAAAGACGCTTTTTATCTGGCTTTGGGACGATTGTGTCCGATTCTCGATTCACGTTCTTATCAGCGTGAAGACGGGACCGCGTTGAAAATCGAAAAAGGTCTGATAGACGCGAACCGTGGGCTTTTCACGCCGCAAGTTAGGAAGATTTGTTACGATATGAATTCCGTTTGGGAACCGGTTTTCGGCTGGGGGAAAGGCGCGGACGAGTTGTTTATCCGAGGCGGATTGAAACCGGGCGAGCAACGCGGCGAGAATTGGCAACGTCCGGCGTTGGTTCCGGCAAATTTGGTCCGACACACGCGATACGATACGAACTATTGGAAATCGTCGGTCCGAACCTTTTGGCAAGCTCCGGCGGTCGGATCAGGAACGCTGACGCTTTTCGACGGCGATGAACGCTCCCATTACGATTTCATTCAACATCAGCTTTCGGAAAAATCCGTTCCGGTAACGGGTCCGCGAGGGACGATTGACAAGTGGACTTTAGTACCCGGTTTAGAAAATCACTTGTGGGATTGCTTAATTATGGCGACCGTCGCGGCTTCCGTTTGCGGTTCCCACCTTGCAAGCGCGACAACGCCCGCAAGTAGAAAACTTTTGTATCGTGTTAAAAATTGGTCAGTTAAACCTAAATAAGAAGGGAACTTTCAAAAATGAGTGAAACTGGAAACTTGAAGCGGTTTCGGGTGCAAGCGCAGGTGAAGTCGGTGCCGGTCTTTTATGACGTGGTGGCGGAAAGCGCGGACACGGCGGAAAATCTCGTTGCGGATGCACTGGAACAGAGTGGAATATCGGCTGAAATTTTAAGACGTTCGGTAAAGGAATTCCACATTGACGCGGTGGGGATTTTCAAGGATACGCGACTCAGTCACAAAGGCGTTTTCATTGTGAACTCAATGGAAAAACCAGATACGGAGGTGATAAGATGACTTTTTTTAATACCGATAAGAAAGGTTTTCAATTCATTGTTGAGAGCCGCGCAACGTTTTAAGGAGGCGAAAGAATGACGTGGATGAATTTTATAGCCGGGTTTTGTTGCGGGACTGGAGTTAGTTTGACACTGGTCGGAACGTTTCGTTATTGCGCGCTTGCGGAAGCGGTGAGATGTGAAACGAGACAGGAATGTCAACCTCCTCAAGTTTTACACTTGGAACCAGCGACGGACGAGGAACTTGCGGAAGCCGCGAGAGGTTTGGAAGAGGCTTGGGAGTATTGGGAGAAATTTGACCGACAGGAGGAAAAGGAGGGTTTAAGATGAGTTTTGATACGGTTTCGTTTGTGATTTTCGTTGGAATCGTGATTCTGCTTATGTACTGTGGAAGTTTGCAAGGGGCGGAAATTGCGAATCTGAAAAAAGATGTAATTACGTTGAAATTGGAAATTCTGAGACTTAAAACAAGGGCTGGAGATGATGATGTGTCCGGAGTGCGAAAGTGAAAAAAGTCGCGTAAAGAATACGGTTCGCGTTTCAAGAGCGATTTTAAGGTATCGCGTTTGTGAAAAGTGCGGTTGCGTGTATTCGACGCGGGAAGTCGTTCAGTATATTATGGGACATGAAAATGTTCTAAAACGTAAAAAAGATAAGCACGAACCAATTTAGATTAGACGCTATTTTTTCAAAAACAGTGATTTTCTAAAATATTTTAAACTATTTTTGCACATACAGTGTATCTGCAAAAATAGTTTTTCTTTTTTGTTGACGCTTGGGGGGATTCTGGTATACTTGATGATGTGAGATGAAAAAAGGTTTACGTTCTTTTTGAGGTTTAAACCATGTTAGAAGAAAATACAATGCTCGCCGCGATTCAGCAAGCGAAACGGGAAGCGATTGAGCGTGGCGTTTCTGGAGTTTCATCGGCGGGAAGGTCGGTAAGTTATACCGATGTCAAAACGCTGGAGGAATTGGAACGCGCGGAGAAGCACAAAAAAGCGCGGTCGATGTTCGCCAGAAAATGTCAAGCGAAGCCGTATGATAGCCAGTGGTAATTTTTGATCCCGACTCAACGATGGTTTTTTATTCAACCTTTTGAGCCGCCCAACGTTTTAAGTCGTTCAACCTTTTCAAGATTTGGTGTTAAAGTGAGCAGAAATAAACGGAAAAAGAAGCGTTTACAGGCGAAAATGGTCGCGGACAGGAATGTCCCCGCCCCTATGGAATCCGTTTTGGGAGTGAATCGTGCTGGAGGTTCTCGACGCTCTTTGTATCGACACGGGAGAGAAATTCATCCGGTAGCGGAAGCGCAACTGGAACGGATTGAGGCGACGATGGTGGAATCCGCAATGCCTCCAGAACGGCTTTCGGTTTATTTCGGCGATAGTACCGATGATTTCGCGGATAGAATCATTTCGGAAGGCGTGCGACAGAACTTAAGAGCGAATTCGAGGAAGATTTTCTTAAATGACGCCTGTACGAATCACGGTTGTTTCGTTTTTGGAATTCACACCATTGGAAGTACGGGACCGGAATTGAATGTGGTTTCTGAGAAACAGCTTGGTCGGCAATCGTCGAACGCTTTCGGGATTACATTGTCGGCGGAAGAAAGAGAATATCTCGAATGGGAATGGTTTTACTTTCAGCAGGAAATCGACCTTTCAGACCATTTACGGCAAGCGATTGAGGCGTTGCAGTATGATGGGGAAATGTTTTTCCAGCTGGTTTTCGACCCGGAAATTTCGCGCGTGAATCTAAATTTGTTGCAGATTGAAGCGAAACGAGTTCGGTATCCAATGCAAGGTCCGTGGAATGAGCAACTGGTTGAGGGTATCGAATTTGAGGGAATGCACCCGAAAACGTACTACGTTCAGAAAAAGGTTTTGAATCCAAATCTGGATTTTGCGTGGACGTTTGAGCCGATTCCGGCGGACCAGATACTTCATTTTGTTGTGAAACGCTTGCCGGATCAGCACCGAGGAATGTCGTGGTTGTCGTGTGTTTTGAATGACTTGGCGGAAACGCACCTTTACGACCAGTATCACTTGGGAGCGGCGAACGCTGCGGCTCGGAATAGTGGCGGTGTTGTAGAGTTGGATGCATCGCTTGCGTATGAACCGGGCGACCCGATTGATTTGGATGGAATTACCGAAATGGACGCTCCTAATCCGGGAATGATTAAGCAACTTTTACCCGGTATGAAGTATGTACAAGGGTCGGCGCAGTGGCCGTGCGGAAGTTACGATACGTTCATTAATTCGAAACATAAGAAACACGCGGCGGGCATGAATCTGACGAAAGCGATGTTGACGAATGATTTTTCAGACCACAATTATTCCAGTTTTCGAGGTGAAATGATTGTGTATTGGGAGGTTATTCGTTATATTCGTTCAAGGCTGGAAAGATTGATTTTGGATAAACTTTTCGACCATTGGATTTCGTGTTTATCGTGCGTTGATGAAAAAGTTGCGGAAATCGTTTCAAGGCATAATGGGAACGTGAAAAGGATTCCTAGATCGTGGAGTTGGTCTCCAATTCCGGCTTTTGACATGAAAGACTTGATTGCGTCGTTACAAGTAGCGGTTTCCGCTGGTTTCATGTCACGGAAAATGGCGGTTCAGGCTCTTGGTAAAGATTTTGAGCAGGTGGAACAGGAAAGAATCGCGGATACGTTTCAAAGTGTAAATGGTGAAGTAAATGAAAATCAGAGTTGAAGCGTCGTTTTCGATTGGAGAAAAAACGTTTAAATTCGAGCCGTTATATAGTGGCGGAACGCTGTGGATTGACGGTTTCGATTGCGGAATGGTTCTCGATATTTCAGGTGTGGAACCGTTGCCGGAAAAAGTGGCAGCGTGTTTTGACCATAATCGGGAGCAGGTCGTGGGAACGTTTCATCCGGAAATTGTGGAAACCGAAAAAGGTTCTCAAATTTGTGGGGAAGGCGTTTTTGATGTGACGGCTCCAGCGTGGAACGTTTTGAAAGCGTTTCAGGTAGAAGGGGTGAAATGGGAGTGTTCCATTGCGACCGAGGATTTTTCCCCGGAGCGCGATGTGGAATGGATACAAGCCGGTGAATGTGTGAGCGTCAACGGCAAAAAGTTTGTTGGACCGGTTGGCGTTGTCCGAAAATGGGCGCTTGCCGAGGGTTCTTTTGTTCGGCGTGGAGGCGACGCTTTTAATACCGCGTCGATTTCGGCGCGTCTTTTATCAGTGAAAGGAAAAGGTATGAGTGATGAACTTCGGGCTTTCATTCAGGAAGCCAATTTTGACCCGGACGCTTTGACGCCGGAGCAGATTGCGATGTTTGAAAAAGCGTTTGCGGTCTGTGAAGCGCGAATTAAGGCGGAATTGGAAGAAGTGGAGAAAAACTGTCAGGCTGAAATCGACGACGATTTGAAACCCGCCGATGACGCTGATGGCGAGCCGTCGCTTGTCGATGATGAGGAAAATGGTGACATTTCCGCCGATGATTTGGACCCGGAAGAAAGTCCTGATGGGTCCGAAACGGAGGAGGATTTAGAACCGACTTCGGAACCGAAACCGGTAAACGCGCGAGCGTCGCGAAAATATCGACGTGGAAAAGTGACGGCTTCGGCTGGCGCTCCGTCTCCGAAAGAGGTTTTTGGCGTTGCGTTGATGAAAAGTTTCGGTATGGAAGATAGGGCGATTAAAGCGTCTGGTTATTCTGATAATGCGATGTCGGAAGGTTTAGCGGGGCGGTTTTCGTCTTATTCTCCGCGCGACTTGATTTGTGAAATGATCCGACAATCGACTGGGCGTGTTTTTCGCGGTACGGAAGACGCTTTCATGGAGGCGTTTTTCAAGCCGAAAAGTGTGCGTGCAAGCGCGTTTTCGACTTCTACGCCACTCGGTATTTTGAGCGAAGTTATCAACAAGTTTTATGTTTCCGGTATCATGTCGGTCAATGACCCGTTACAGAAAATCGCGAAACGGATTCCTGTCAATTCTTTGCGAACGGCTCTTGTCACGAATTACGACGTGTACGGCGTCCCGGAAGAAACGCCTTATACCGGTCGAATTGCGGACACAACGCTCGTCGGCGAAGATTACAACATCGGAATCGGACTTGACGGGAGTAAATTGACGTTGACCCGTGATATGATGGTGAATGACGATTTGAACGCGCTGCCGGACGTTTCGGCGAAACTGGGACGGAAACAGCAGTTAAAGCGTGTCAAGCGCGGTCTTAAAAAGCTGATGGACGGCGCGACGGGAACTGCGGGAACGTTTACGACGGGCGTGAATAAATCGACGGTTCCTCTTTCTCTGGAAGGTCTGAACACGCTGGCGGGAATGTTGGCGTCCATGACGGACATCGGAAGCGACCCGAACGACCCGACTTTCACGGAAAACGTCGGAAAATATCTGCTTGTACCGACGGAGTTGGCGGCGACGGCGGATTCGCTTTACACCGCGACGAACTTGTTAGCGCAGACGGCTGGCGGAACGGTGACGCTGACTTCGCGCCGTCACCGTTTCGAAGTTATCGACACTCCTTATATCGGAGCCGGAGTGAATGGCGGCTCGGCGACGAACTTCTTTTTGCTCGCGGACCCGCAATTCTCGGCAATTCTCGGAGAAACGCGCCTCCGTGGCTCGGAAGAACCGCGAATTATGCAGGTTGCGCCGCCGCCGAATATTCTGGGAGCATCGTGGGTCTGCTACTTTGAGTACGGCTTCGGGCTGATGGATAAGCGTGGCGCGGTGTACTCGACGGGCGCGGGAGCGTGAGTTTAAGGTAACTTTAATTGAAAGAGGTATGACATGAACGCAATTTGGCGAAATGACGATTTGGAAATCCCTTTTTACCCGGAAACGGACCTTGAATCAGGCGTTTTCGTAGTTCTCGGCTCTTTGGTCGGTATCACGAAAGCCACTTTTGAGGCGGGACAGTGCGCGTCGCTGACGCTTCGGGGAATCTTCCATAACGTCGCAAAACACAACGTGGCGAACGCACTGACGAAAGGTCAGAAAGTCTGGCTGAATCCGACCACGGGCAAGATTCACAACGCTTCGGCGGCTGGTTATATTTGCGTCGGGTACGCGCTCGACGCCGCTGGAGCGACGGACGCGACTTGTAAACTCCTTCTTCGTCCGACGGGCGAGGTGGGCGCGAGCAGTTGATGAATAGGAGGACGGCGTGAAAACGGAACTTTTTGAGTTTCTGAAACGTCAATTTTTGGCGATGACCTACGAAGAGTTTACGGTTGAGAATGTGCAGAGCGTTTTCACCAGACTTTCAAGAGCGGTAACGGCTTTTTCAAGTCGATCTAATCAGTTTTTGGATGAGTGGATTCTTCGTAAGTGTGAGGAGCTTGCAACTAAAACCAGTTCCACAAAACGGTTCATCGAGCTGGTTCAGCAGATAAGCGAAACGCGGTTTACAACGGGGCAAATTTACACGGCTTGCAAGCCGGAAAATATCCGAACTTCGACTTCTCTTGAAGTGGCGATGGCTGTCGATTGCGTTCTTTTTTGGTCTCCACAGGCTCCTTTTTAAGGTTGCTACCGTTCCACTTAAAAATTCAGGGAGGGGCGGTTCTTTCGGTAGTCGTTCAGCGACGCGAACGGCGGTGAATTGAAATTTTATAATGCGTCGGGATAAAAATTAGGGGACTCTTCGGGGTCCCTTTTGGAGGTGATTTTGATTAAGTTTTTACTAAAAAGCGTGTGTGGAATCGTTTTCGGTTTCCTACTTACAACCGTCGTCAATGCGGATTTATACAACGCGAGTAAAGCCTGTATCCGTGTCAGTACTTCCGATGGGGTTGGTTCAGGTGTCGTCGTTGGCGCAGATTCCGAGCATTATTATGCTTTGACGAATGCACACGTCGCAACGGGGAAAACCGTGACCGTTGAGTTTTTCGACGCGTCGCAGATTGTCAAGTTTCAGGCAACGGTTGTTTTGAGAAGTCAAAAACTGGATATAGCAATTCTGAAAATTAAAACGGAAGGAAAGTATAATCCGTCTTTACTTCCGCTCGACCCGAATTACACGATTAAAAAAGATGACGTTTTGGCTACGATGGGACACCCACAAGGGAGGTACCCGACGACGTATTTTTGCTCTTACATCGACCGAAGCGACGCTTTTGGATATCGGTTTACACCACCGCCGAAGCAGGGACGGAGCGGCTCGCCGCTTTTGGCTTCTGACGGCTCTCGCGTCGTTGGTATCGTCTATGGGTACACCACATCAGACAATGCGGGACTTGCGATTCCTGCTGATGTTATCGCTCGGTATGTAGAAGGTGCTACGACAGGAAAAAAAGTGACGGAAACTTGGTTTCCTAAAACCGAAGGGGTGGAAAGATTGGGAATGGAATCCGTTTTGAGTGAAGGCGTTACGAACGTTCCTGAAAAGCTGGAATCAGCGGGAGATGAAGTCAATCCGACTGCGAGAAGATTTCGGCAGCGCGGACGTCGCTGGGAACGTTTTTTTCAGCGAAAACGTTTTTCACCAGAGGAACAGCAGGAACCGTTTCAAGAGCACGATTTGACGGGTACGCCAATCGTGAAAACTCAGTACATGTATTCTTTTCCGGTAACGGACTGTCCGTCTGGTCATTGTCCTAGCACGTCTTCAAGTTCGGGCGACATCATCGGTGAAAAACCGCCTATCGAAATCATCGGTGGGAAAGATGACATCTTACCAGACCCGCCCAATGTGGAACCGAAGACGGTAAAGAAAAAGGCAGTGGAAGAGCCGGAAGAAAAAATCGTTCCTGTCATTCCTTCAGCTTTTTCTGGGCGAGTTGCTAAACTGGAAAAGCGTGTCGAAGATTTGGAGGCGACTGTAAACGCCCTGAAAAAAGAACATGCGGAAGAGACGAAGCGCAAAACGATTCCCGACGCGCTAGAAAATGGAATCTCGTCGGGAATCATCGGCGCAACGGATAAAATTACGGTTTCCGTTTCCGAAGACTTGCAGACCGTCGCAGGTTCATCAGCTCTCGCGCTTTCCACAACCGCCGAGGCTTGCACACTTGCGTCAGAATCATTTTCCGCCACGATGAAAAAGACCTCCGAAACGCTAACCGTCGTCGATTCCACACTTAACGACGTTCGCGACTTTTTCTACCATTTTGAACGGTTAATAATCGCCTCAATTATCGCATTTTCCATCATTTACATCGTCGGAAGGTTATTGGAATCCGCGAAAATTAATCTGAAAACAATGAAACAGGAGGAAAACTGATGTCAAAAACAACCTACAAAAACACGCTAACTATTCCAAATTCGAGTTCCGACGAAGTCGCGAATGGGAGCACGGTTGGCGGCGATATTGTGGTGAACTTTAAAGCGTTGGCGGATATTGTTCACAAAAGCAGTTCAAGTTCAAGTTCTGGTGTGGTTCTTGGAACGAGTACGGCTAACACCGCGTCCGGTACTTATTCCGCTTCGGTTGGCGGTTATAATAATTCCGCGTACGGTATATATTCCGTTACGATTGGTGGTTGTAGTAATTACAACTATAAAACAGGCGCAGTGATGACTGGTTACTATGCGTACAATAATTACATTGATTACGGTTTCATATCGAATCAAGATAGTAATTATGTCAACATTGGCGGTTTGACTTTTACAAAAGGTGTCACTATCGGCTCAAATTCTACATATACTATGACGATTCCGACGGGTGGTTCCATGATTTTAAAAGTTCAGGAAATGGTTCCATCATTGAACAATTTCAGTTCTTACGAGTTGTTCATCACCCCCACAGTGGGACCATATCTTTCTCGGTACAACACCTCCGGGAATGGAGATTATTGCTATTATATTGATTTTTACTACTTAGATGGAACGCTTGAAATTCGCAACCGTTCCAGCTATCCCGCCCAGTTTGGATTGTTTGGAACCATTTGCGGGCAGGTACTAGACGATTATTACTACTATTATTGATAGAAAGGAACGAAAATGAAAGTTTACGTATTGAATCTTCCCGAAGCGACGCAACGTTTAGCAAATATCACAAGTTGTTACCCTTCCGACATGCCACCATTTGAAGTTTGGGTCGGTAAAACAGGTGACGAAATCGAAATTCCAGACTGGTGGAAAGGTTCACCCAGAATGGCTTCCAACCGTCAGAATTTCATCGACCTTTTCGATGCTTGTGCAAGTGGAACCGAAAACTTTTTGATTCTTGAGGACGATTGCGTTTTTGCTGAAAATTTCAAAACGAAACTGGATGCGTTTCTTGAAGAAGTTCCCGACGATTGGGAGTATCTCAACCTCGGAGCGTGTCACTTGCAACACAATTTACTACCTCCAAAACAAATTTCCGAAAACGTTTTGCGTCCAAAGTTTCCAGTTTGCACACATGCAATTCTTGTGAAACCTACCGGAGCCACGAAAGCAAGAGACATTATCATTCAGGAAGGTTGGGGAGGTAGACACGTTACCGACCAGCGAATTGCTCTACTTTTTTACGCTGACTTAATCAATGGATATTCACCCTTGCGAAATTTCGCAGGTCAAGCGGGTGGACAATCAACATTGTGCCAAATTGTTCGTAATGGTGATGATTATTTTAATGATTTTCGTTACATTGATTTAGAAGGCAAAACGTGTCAATCGGTTTCAGATACACAACCTAAAACGGATTCAGAACCCACGGAGGTGTAAATGGCTGGAATGACGTATTCCGATTTAACTTCTCTCACATGGGGGGAGTTAAATGAAAAAACGTGGGCACTTGAAACGGATTCAGGTTCTACAGTTTCCTGCGTGTGGAATGAAACGAGAATTGCGAGCCTTGAGAGTTCCATTTCCGAATTGAAAACGATGATTCATACGTTGCAAACGAAGGTAAATTCACTACCGACGGCAACTTATACAGTTCCGACCGTTTCACAGATTGCGACTTCCGTATGGTCTGCAAGTTCCCGAACCGTCACAAATTCGATACCGACCGTGGCACAAATCCAGTCCGGGTTGGCAACGTCCGCAAGTATCACAAGTCTCCAGAATCACGGGGATTCCAACTGGAAAACCGCAACCGGTTTCGCAACGCCGGAAGATGTGAAACTCACAACCACAACGCAAACCGTGGACATTTCAGGACTTGCGACGAAAACACAAGTGCAGACGTTACAGACCTCGGTGAATGCGATACCTACGACCGTTTACGACCTCTCCAATTTGGCGACGAAAGAGGATGTTCAAATTACGGTCAATGCAGACGGAATTGATGTGCCAACCGTTTCGGAAATTCAATCTGGGCTGGCGAAATCGTCCGAAATTGCGACACTTGCGACGAAAACACAAGTTCAGACGTTACAGACCTCGGTCAATGCAATTCCGACCGAAAATGTAGATGTTTCGGAACTTGAAACCGAAATCAAAAAGGTTTTTGCGCTCATTGCAAATTGGTCCGTGTCGGGAACCGTTTTAACTGCGAAATCTGCCAACGGTTCCACACTCGGAACGTTTACATTGACGAAAGATTCCGACGGAAAAATCACTTCCGTCACGCCAACGGAGTAAAAAATGAACGATTTTTTTAGCGTCGCGAGGCGGTTTACTTCCACGGGAACGTCAACGGAATCGGAACCGGAACCGATTCCGGGGGCGCGTCTTACTCCTTTCCATACCGAGACGATTTTCATATCGGCGGAGGAGGCGAAATTGGCGGGGGTTTTCACGTTCCAGCAGATTCACGCCGAGGCGACTTAAGAAGAGGCAAAAATGTCAGACTATATCGAACTCAAAACCGGAGGCGGTTTTCAGGTTTCCCTTTTTATCACAGATTGTAACGGGACGGCTTTAACTTCCTCAGACGTTTCCCAGATTCAGTATACCGTTTTTCGGAGACGTTACGGAACGCGGACGGTTATCAACGGTCACGAATCGGCTTCGGTTCCCGTTTCGGCAATCGTCGAAACGTTTTCAGAGCCGCACACGGGAAAAGACTGTAATTTTCAGCACAAAATAACGCAAGACGAAAATGGACCTTTTCCAGAATATAACGAAATTTACATCATTCAGTACCGGTTTACGGATTTAGAAGGTACGGTACATATTCACGAAATCGAAGGTCATACTAGTCCATAAGTAAAAGGGTAAAATGAA
>JAUNAI010000131.1 GCA_030527705.1 Planctomycetia bacterium
AAAGTAGAACGGAACACGGAACGAGAAATGCAGGCGGAGAAAAAAACGCAGACGGAACGGTTCATTATATTCAGGTTCCAGAAGCGGAATGGGTGCGGATGAATTCTGAGTTAAGCCGAATTCTTGCGAAAATGGAGGAAAATGAGAAAAAAGCAGAAGCGGAAAAGGTCGCGGAAAAAGAGAAAAAATGGCGTACTCCCCAGCATAAACTCGGCGGTCGGTTCTATTTTGATGGCGCGGCGGGGTCTCAGAATGATATAGCAGATGAAATCGTCGGTGACATGAAATCCGGTGCAGAGTTTCGTACGGCTCGGTTCATTCTGAAGGGCGGTTATTATGACATGATCGAGTATGAGCTGGGTTTCGACTTTTCAGGAAGTGAAATCGACATTAAAAACGCCTATATCGGGTTTTATAATCTGCCATCAGGAATCGATTTCAGAGCAGGGCACTTTAAGGAACCGTGGAGTCTGGAAAATCTTTCCTCCAGCACGACAGGCGCCATGATGGAACGGTCAGTAATGAACTGTCTGAAAGACATCTGTGGCGGTCGAAATAACGGTTTAATGTGGCATAATTGGCACGACGCAGACCGTTGGACGTGGGCAGCAGGAATTTTTACCGCGAGTATGCCAGAATCACTAGAAGGAGCAGATTACTCGGAAAATATCGCATTTACAGGGCGTCTGACATTTCTGCCATTTTACCAGGAATATGAATGCGGACGGAAAAATCTCTGGCACATCGGCGGGAGTTTCTCAACGCGGAAATTCTGCCAAGAAAGCGCAGATGATAACGGAACCCAGCTAAAAGTAAAGGCAGGGAGTGATATTCCGTCGAGCATTATGTCCACAACGCCGTTATACGGACTGGATTCTCTAAACGGTTTTCTCGTGGAAATGACGCTCATGAACGGTCCCTTAAGTTTCGATTTCGAGCAGTCTTTCTTGCTGATGGAAGATGATTACGCTGGTGACGCGACGGTTTCAGCCGGTTACGCACAATTTTCATGGATTCTGACGGGGGAAAGTCGGGAATACCAGAAAAAATGCGGTTATTTTGGACGTCTGAAGCCGAATAATCCATTTATCCGCACGTGTCGGGATGGGATGAGTGTCTGTAGCGGACCGGGCGCGTGGCAGTTAGCGTATCGTTGCGGCTGGATTGATCTCGGTGAGCTTTCTTGTGCCTATTATGACGCTGCCGGCGCGAAAGTCGGACGGACACTGAGTCACACTGTTGGCCTGAACTGGTATCTGAATGAGAATTGCCGTGTCATGTTTAACTACATTTATTCCGAGACTGATTATGTTGGACCCTGGAACGGGAAAACAGGAAAAGAAAACATTTTCGCAACGCGTATTCAGTTAACATTCTGAGATGTAGAAACGTTCCCAGATATGAGAATGTTCTGAAATATGGGCAGAGAATCTAGGAAAGAAAAAAAGGGAAGATAAGAAAAGAAAAAAACACGACGCAGGTCTGCCTGCGTCGCAATTTATAAGGTCTCTGTATTATTAACGTTTTCTATTTTTCGCGGTTAGAAGTCGTTACCTGAAGATAATTCCCACTTAGGTACTTCTTCGCGACGGCTTTTACATCTTCGAGCGTCACACTCTCCACGCGGGCATCATACGTTTTATCGTAATCGAGACCGAGACCGTAGAGAAGGTTCAGACTCTGCTGAGACGCTTGCTCGCTGATTGTCGTATCACTCTGAGCGTGGAGAGAAATCAGCTTCTGTTTCGCGACGTCCAGCTCTTCCTGTGTAATCTGTCCAGAACGTGCTTTTTCGATGTTGTTGAATAGCCGACGGACGACTTCATCAACCGTTTCCGGAGCAGTCTGCGCGATGAAAATGATATAACCTGGCGTCGCACCGCTCCGTGTGAGGCAGTGGACAGCATAAACCAGTCCCTCACCACGTAATTCCTCGTGTAACCAGCCGCCGGGATAACCATAACCGCCCACGACAGCGTTCATCAGCCGAATCGCCATCAACTCTTTTTCCACATCCTGAGATGGAATTGCGTAGGAAATCAGAACCATTCCGGCTTCTTTTCCGGTCACTTTATGAATCGCACGACTTTCCGGTAACGTATTTTCACGGTTAAAATCGACGGTCTGACGTTCCGATTTTTTCGGCATCGTGCCAAAATATTTCGTCACGAGTGCGCCTGCTTCCCTTTCGTCCACGTCGCCGTACACGGAAATTATCGTATTTTCCGGGTCGAGAATCGATTCATGGAAGTATGTCCGGAGTGTGTCGGGTGTCATCGCGGAGACGGTTTCCATTTTTCCAGAGCTGGTAATATGGAATGGCGTCGTTTCGGGAAGCGCGTCCGCCCACGTCTCGAAAAGTTCCGCCTGTGGACTGTCTGCACGTCGCGCGATGGAACCAAGAATGAGCGTCTTCATCTGCGCGAATTTATCTTCCGGGAACGTCGCATTCTGCCAGCAGTCCGCCATGATTTCCAATGCTTTCGGGAAATCTTCTTTCAACACGGAAACGTCACCACTAAGCGTATGCCGACCTGCGGAGAAAGAGAGCGTCCCACCAACCGCGTCGAACCAGTCAGTAATTTCCTCACCCGTCCGCGTTTTTGTTCCTTTATCGAGCATGGAAGCCGTGAAACCAGAACGTCCCGCCGTCTCATCCGAATCGAGCATGTCGCCACCCAGCGCGTAGATTTTTACGTCCACAATCGGCAGGTGCGTGTCTTTTTTCACCAAGAGACGGATACCATTCGCCAACGTGAGCAATTTCGCGTCTTTCTGTGCGTCTGCGTCGGCATTCTGCGCTTTTTCCTGTGCCGCCAGCGTCCCTTTCGGAACGATTTTAATCGTCGTGAGCAGTTCCGGCAGGAAATACTTCTGCGCCACCGCCAGAATCTGCTCCGCCGTCACTTTCTGAAGGTTTTCCACATAAATTTCATCGAACATCGGCGTGCCGGTCGACATGTAACTCTGCGCAAGCGACTCCGCCTGTTGCTGAACCGTCTGACGGTCGAAAATCAGCTCGGATGCCTTCTGTTTTTTCGCTTTCGCCAGTTCTTCTTCCGTGACTAACTCCGTTTTCAGACGATAAAGATGCGCCAATGCGGTCTCGACGGCAACTTTTTCATTTTCAGGCGTAACGCTCATGCGGACGGAGAACATTCCACGTGCGAAAGTCGGTGTATAGCTCGATGTACCGACGCCGAGAACGAGACTATTTTCGTACTGCATGTCGCGCACCAGACGGGAACTGTTTCCTTCACTCAAAATATAAGAAACGAGATCCAGCGCGTACAGATCCGGATGATAAAGGTCCACGGTCGGGAACCCAAGCATGATATCCATCGTACGACCGTCCATTTCACGGACCGCCTCACGTCTCGTAATCTGGCGTGGTTCCGGACGCAGAACGACATTCGAGTCGAAACCACGCGGAGTTCCTGCGAATTCCTGCGCGACCTGATTCAGAATCGCATCGGTCTCAACATCACCAACGACGACGAAAACCATGTTATTCGGAACATAGCGTTCCCGATAAAACGCGATAATCTGCTCGTTCGTGACCTGACGGAGTACGTCGATATATCCGATAATCGGCAGGTGTCCCGGACTTTCTTGGAAAAACGTCTCCTGCGCCAGTTTCCACATCACGCGCCCCCGGTTTTCCTCGCCGTCCGCAAGTTCCTGCTGAATCACTTCCAGTTCCCGACTAAATTCTTCCGGGACGAACGCCGCATGCTGCATCTGGTCTGCGATTAACTCAACACACATTTCGACATTTTTCTTCGGACAGTCGATAAAATAGGAAGTTACGTCCAGCGACGTATACGCGTTGGTCGCGCCACCGAAAGTGTCAATGAGCTTCCGAATTTCCTCTTCCGAACGTTTCGTCGTGGAACCGCCTGCGACGACGTGTTCCAGAACGTGACTGAGTCCCGCACCGAGATAAGATGTTTCATTAATGCTACCGGTATTCTTGACCGAGCAACGCACCGTAGCGACCGGTGCCGTGTGGTTTTCCTGAACGATGACAGTCAACCCGTTTCCGAGTTTCGCAACGGTAATCTCATTCGGATAAACCTGCCGGGAAAGGATTTTCTGAGGCGGAAGTGCCGTCTGATCGGCAACTGAAACGTTATTTTGTGTTAAATTCGGGTTCATGGAGTTCTTCTTTTCTTCCGCGTAGCCGAGGCTTGTGAAGGTGGCTAAAAGGGTGAAAATAAGCAGAAAAACGGAAAACGAGTTTAAAAATCGTCTTGTGAATTTCGGTATGTATCCTGACATTTCGAGTCCTTTCAAGGTACCAGAAACTGATGAAAAAATTGAAAAATCCCTCATTCCAATTAATTATACAGAGTATTATACCCGATAAAAGGTGTTTTGTCAATTCTTATTTCATTCTGGAAGGGAAAATTTTTCGGAAGGGGTTCTCGAAAGGGGTTTACAGCTGGCGCATTATAAAATTTCGTGTTGACAGCGTTTCGCGTTACGAAAATAACGATTAGAAGGACCGCCCTTTCCTGAATTTTCAAGTGGAATCTGTATAGAAACGTTTTTTCCGAAAAAACAAAAAAAAAGGCCCATCCCGGGAAGGAGCAGCACAGGCCGTCGAAAAAATTCAGAATCTGTTTCTGAATCTGTTTCTGAATCCTTTTCTGAATCCGTTATATTCTGTTACTGCATACTCAGTTACTGCACATGAGCCGGAGCGGGAAGCTGATGGACACTTTTTCCGGTCGCGTCAATCATTTCGTAACCAAGAAGTTTCTGATTTTCATCATAAACCGCCACACGCTGGTAACCGTCAGCGTTTACCGGAATCGTAGTCGGCATTTCACTCGTGGAAACGACCGTGGAAGCTCCAGAATCCGTACTTCCTGAAGTTGCGGCGGAGGCCAAATTACGCTGAGCCGAATTATACGCGGAAGCGTGTTGGAACTGTGCCTGAACCGTCGCGGACTGAGTCATGGTGTTCTGCGCCATGGGTTGAGTCATGGTGTTCTGCGCCGTCGCAGGCTGTTTATAAAGGTGACCACCGGGGGGAAGTTGCTGTTTCGGAGCTGGAGTCGGAACGGTCTCCATGTTCTGATAAGTCGCCGGCGTCGGCTGCTGCGCGGTCGGAACGGAAATCGGCTGACCATTTTCATCATAAATGACTTGAGCACCACCATTACAGCCCATCGGACCATTGAAAGCCGTTCCACAACGCTGACGCGCAAGATTCGCGCAATGTCCATCTGCGAAAACCGGCCCGCAGTAGTCATACGGTGCACAACAGAGACTACACCCCGTCGCAGTGACAAGTAAAAAAAGACACTGCGCCAAAAATGTCAGGGAAACGGTCGTTTTCATGATTTAATCCTCCTCCGATTCATGGGAAAGTGGCCGACATCTATACGGAATCCACTCTTACATCTTTTCTCTTTTGTGTTTATCGGCCGCACAACCGTTAAAATCCAGAAAATTTCCAAAAAAGTTAAAAATTATTTTATCAGTAAATCTTAAACATATTAAACATCTTTACATTGATTAAAAATAGGCAAAGTAAGAGGATTTTGGGGAGTGAAAAAAGGACAAGATCCATTCTTTTCTGCCACCGGGGGTTGAAAAGGTCCGAGTTTTATGTTAAAATAGAAGTTGGGGTGAAATGGTCGGTTTTTATTAATAGAATTATTATACTCAATACATTATAAAATTCCGTTTTTCCGCCATTTTATATCACTGAAACGACTACCGGAAGGAGCCTCCTTCCTTGAAATTTAAAGTGGAATCCGTATAGTAGAATGGAGAATAAAATGAAATCACATCTATTATCCATTTTTATCATATTTCTTCTCGGCATAACCTACAGCGTAATGACACTTTCTGCGCAGGAAATTACGTCGGGAAAAGCGGATCTGAGCGCGATTAACGTTTTACTGATAGATGGGCAGGGGACGCACAACTGGCGAGAAACGACACCGGTTCTGGAACGGACGCTGGAAGAGACTGGCCTTTTTGATGTGACAGTTACCACCACACCCGCAGAATGGGAAAGCGTAGCGGATTTCGCGCCGAATTTCATGGATTATGATGTGATTCTCCTGAATTACTGTGGAGCGCTCTGGTCCGAGACGACGCGGGCGGCATTTTTACAGTACGTCGCGGACGGTGGGGGACTGGTGCTGTACCACAGCGCGAATAACGCGTTTTCTGAGTGGAAGGAGTTTCAGAACCTGCTAGCAGTTACCGCGTGGGGGGGAAGAGATGCTGATTTCGGTCCGTATCGGTACTGGGACACGCAGATGCGTAGTGCAGTTCAGCTTGCTACAGACGGTCCAACCGGGAGTGCTCAGAATCACGTAGAATATGTGATTCAGTCCATCATGCCGACCCACCCGATTATGCGAGGAATGCCGGAAAAAATGCTTCATGGACCGGATGAATTATACGCTCACCTACGTGGACCTGTCGAAAATGCACCGGAAATCTCCCTTCTGGCTGCCGCGCACTCGAATCCTGAAACGGGTGGTTCCGGACGCTGGGAAGCCGTCTTGGCTACGACGAATTACAGAAAAGGACGTGTTTTTCAGATTCTGTACGGACATTCCGGCTCACAGTGTCGGAGCGTCGCGTTTCTCGTTCCGTTTTTACGTGGGACGCAGTGGGCAGCAACGGGCATTGTGACGATTCCGATTCCAGAAGATATTCCGTCGGAGGATAAGTCGTATATCCGCCCATAAGGAGACGCTGATTAACTGGGAGGCGACTTAATCAGTGTGTCCTTAAGATAACCACAAAAAAATCCCGGCGTGTTTTCGCACGTCGGAATTTTTTATACCCCATTCTCTATAAAATTACGTTTCACCGTCGTTTCGTATTACTGAAACCACTCGCGGAAGGAATACCCTTTCCTGTAATTTCGCTGATAACGCCATCTTTCACCGTCAGACCGAGCGTACCACCGTTATTGATGAATTCACCCTTTTCGTTTGGCGTCCCGACGGTGATATTTTGAAAATTCGAAATCGTCCCGGAGTTGGTTACCGATTTTTCGACGGAAATCGTTCCAACATTACTGATATTTCCAGAGTTGGTCAAGTCGCCAGGATTCGTTGCCCCGTCGTCTTCGACTTGGAAGGTGTCTGTTACGCCACTTCAGCGACATGATACGCCTCGCTTCGTAGTAACCGCTACTCGCCACCCACATATTTTTATATCCCCCCTTGACATCTATCTAGACGTATGATAAAAATATATAGATTATCGAAAGAACCGCCTCCCCAGAAATTTTGCGTGTGATTGGTATAAATCATGGTAGATAACTCGAAAGTATTAGGAACGGCGCCCGTTGGGACGCTTCTTGTGCGGTATTGCGTACCGTCGGTGCTCGCAATGCTTGTGCAGGTACTGTATACTTTCGTAGATGCAATTTTCGTCGGTCAGTTCGTCGGCGAAAAAGGTATCGCAGCCGTCACGCTTGTGTTTCCAATTGTCGTTTTCTGTAGCGGTTTCGGAATGCTGGTCGGCGTCGGCGCGTGTTCATGTATTTCACTGCTTCTCGGACAGCGGCGGTTGGAGGAGGCGGAAAAGACTCTCGGCAACGCATTCAGCATGATTATTCTTTTCTCGCTTGTCATGACGACGTGTTTGTTGGTGTTGGGAACGCTTTTTGTCGAATCGTCGCAGGTGTCGGAGGAAGTCCGTGAAATGGCAAAAATGTTTCTCTGGATTTCCATTTCGTGTGGAATTCTTCCTGCGCTCATGTTCGGATTGAATAATATCATCCGTGTGCAGGGAAATCCGCGAATTGCCATGGGCTCCATCATGTTCGGTTTCTGTCTAAATTCCACGCTCAATCCGCTTTTCATCGCGGTTTTCAACTGGGGCGTGGCGGGGTCCGCGCTGGCGACGGCATTAGCACAAGCGGTTACAACAGTCTGGATTCTCTATTTTTTGACTAGCTCGCACAGTTTACTCAAGCTGAAGCTGAAAAATATGCGTCTTGATTGGAAAATATGCGCACCGGTTCTCGCGATTGGGCTGGCTCCGTTTCTCGCGCAGTCCGCCTCCAGTTTACAGGGAATGATTCTAAATGTTCAGCTAGAAGCGTATGGTGAAGAGGTCGCGCTTACCACAGCAGGCGTGATTTACCGTGTAGCGCTGATTATTTTTACTGTAGTTCTCGGAATTTATCAGGGTGCGCAACCTATTTTGGGTTATAATTATGGTGCGCGGCAGTTCGGACGGGTATATCGGACGTGGTTACTCGCGATTGGCGCAGCATCTGTGTGGTGTTTCGTGACTGTTTCGCTCGTGTTACTGTTTCCGATTCAGACTGTAGCGATGGTAACACAGCTAACGCCGGAACTCCGTGAAATCTGCGGGACGGCCTTACGTCTAAGTCTAGCGATGTGCTTGCTGATGGGTTTTCAGGTGGTGGTATCCCAGTATTTTCAGACGATCGGAAAACCGCGACTCTCTATCTTTCTGAGTCTGACCAGGCAAGTAATTTTCATGATTCCCGCGCTGTTCTTGTTACCGCTCATAATGGAGAAGCTGGGGTTTCCGGGATTACTGGGAATCTGGGGATCATTCACGTTCGCGGACATCATGGCTTTCCTATTAACAGCCTGTTTCTTCTGGCGTGAGTGTTGGCACCTAAAAACTGGAAGCGTGGAACCTACACCGAATCAGCCACCGACAATTTCAGTCGTAGAAACACCGACTTCCATAACACCATAATTTACTTTTTCTCCCGGAAGTACGGAACCATTTCACGTAGAAGGAAAAAAGAACCGGTCACGAGAAGAACGCTGTCCGGAGTAAGACCTTCTTCCGCCACTTTTAACGCTTTCCGAGGATCAGAAATCGTTAGGATTTCAGCTTTTCGGTCACTTCCATTCCTATTCCCGTTCTCGTTTCCGTTTCCCCCTGCCTCATCTTTCAGTTCATCATTCCGATTTTCATGCAGTTCATCATTCTCTTTCCCCCATTTTCTCACGAATTCGGCTAGTTTCTCGCATGATTCTACACGTGACGCGGAAAATTCCGTAAAAATAATCCGTTCTGGATTCATCTGGAGGAGCATGTCCAGCATTTTTCGCCAGTTTTTATCCTGCGCACACGCGAAAAGGATGTGTATCGGCCGATTCAGATACGTTTCCGTCAGCCATAACACTGAGGCTCCAACCGATTCCGGATTATGAGCCGCATCAAGAATGACATCCGGCGCGGTCCGTACACACTCTAGCCGACCGGGAAGTCGCGCTTTTTTCAAGCCGTCCCAGACATTTTCGATAGTAAGAAAATTCCGAAATAAATCGGCACTTTTCGCGACAATCGCCGCATTTTTACGCTGATGTTCTCCCGGCATTCCAAGTTCCACACCGGGAAAAGTCGCACACGGAAAATGAATTCCCGCCCAACAGTCCGGAGCACGTCGACTCTGAGCGATTCCGTGAATAATCGGCCCCACTTTCTTCAGCGTCTCCGTCGGCATATCCCCCACGATTAACGGCGTGTCACGCTTAATAATTCCCGCTTTTTCCCGTGCGACCGCCTCTAGCGTCGTGCCAAGTTGCGCGGTATGTTCCAGAGAAATATTCGTGATGACCGTCAGACACGGACGGCAGATGTTCGTCGCGTCCATCCGTCCACCCATTCCTGCCTCGATGACGGCAAAATCACACTTTTCTTCCGCGAAATAAACGAAAGCCGCCAGCGTCAGCGCCTCAAAAAAGCTCACCAACTTGCCGGAATTAGCCATTTTTTCCACTTCCGGACGGATTTTCTCTTCTAGAATCTCGTTTAATCGGGTTTCAGAAATGAATTCACCATTTATCTGAATCCGCTCCTCCAAAGAAACCACATGTGGCGACGTGTAAAGTCCCACACACAGACCAGCTTCCGCCTCCTGCAAAACAGAACTGAACATCATCGCAACGCTCCCTTTTCCCTTACTACCGGTTATATGAATCACGTGATACGCACGGTCTGGATAATCGAGCCGACGCTGTAATTCCGCGACGCTCCGCAGACTGAGTTCTCCCGCGGAATAGTCCGTCTTTAACTCACGATTCTGTAACTGATTCAGAAAAGGATACCGATTCACAGAAATTTCCTCTTATTTTCCACAGACACAGCAGATTTTCTCGCCAATCCGTATAAGTTTACATAAAAAAACGCAGAGGAAAGTATCGTGACGAACCCAAACGTCAAGGACGGAAGCAAACAATCATCCCCTGATAATTTCCAAACTGCGTTGAAGCCAGCGCGTAAAACGTACCGGTTATTTTACCTTATCGTATTTTCCGTCAAAAAAAGTTAAAGAAAAGTGAAAATCTTCTAAAAAACGCTGAAAAAACGTATCCTATGTCACACTTCCTTCTCTATCTTTCCCTAATTATCTCTCCCTAAATTTCCCGATTTCTCTATTACTACAAGATATACTGACTGTCTCAGATTCCCTATTCCTATTTTCTCTTCTTC
>JAUNAI010000132.1 GCA_030527705.1 Planctomycetia bacterium
AACCACCTCCCCATCGGCGTGCCGTATGAGTGGAAGTATATTCGGAGAAGGTAAAACGAAAAATTTTTCAGAAAAATTTCTTCTCCCTCCTTGACAAAATTTATAGATGTGATATACTACCATTATTATGAGAAACAGTATTAAATTCCAATTCGCGAGCCTCCTCCTTACCATGCCGCTCGGCGGCGCATGGAATGGTCTTTGTATGGCTTCACGAAACGGATAAAGTATCTGTTTTCTGCCCGAAGAATAACAAAACCGTGAAATCGCTTGCCGTGATTTTACGGTTTTTTTTTAACCTCACAAAATAAAATAAAAAGAATTTCATTTTACTCAAGGAGAACTAAAATGTCCGAAAGAAAAATCGTCATTTTCGACACGACGCTGCGCGACGGCGAGCAGTCACCTGGCGCCAGCATGAATATTACGGAAAAGCTGGAAGTGGCCCAGATGCTCACCTCGCTGGGGGTGGACGTGATTGAAGCCGGTTTTCCAATTGCTTCTCCGGGTGATTTTGAGGCGGTCAAGAAAATCGCGGAAGTCGTAAAAGGAAGTAGCGTCTGTGGTCTGGCACGTTGTAAGGACCAGGATATCGAGGCGGCATGGGAAGCCGTCAAAAACGCAGAGCGTCCGAGAATTCACACGTTTTTGGCGACGAGTCCGATTCACCGTGAGTTCAAGTTACACATGACGAAAGAGCAGGTTCTGGAAAATACAGACCATTTCGTGCGTAAAGCGGTTGCGCTCTGTCCGGACGTGGAGTTCTCGGCAGAAGACGCAAGCCGAACGGAAATTGATTTCCTGTGTGAAGTGGTGAAAGTTGCGATCCGTGCCGGCGCCAAGACAGTTAATATTCCGGATACGGTCGGTTACGCGATGCCTGCACAATTCGCGGAATATATTCGGGCGTTAAAAACGCGTGTTCCGAACATCGAGGACGCGATTATTTCGGTTCACTGCCACAACGATTTAGGCATGGCGACGGCTAACTCGCTGGCCGCAGTTGCAGCAGGAGCAGGACAGATTGAGTGTACGATTAACGGATTGGGCGAGCGCGCCGGAAACTGTGCATTGGAAGAAGTCGCGATGGCACTGAAAACCCGACACGACATCTTTAATGCCACGACGGGAATCGTTACACGTAAATTGGTCCCTGCAAGCTGTCTGGTTTCCGGAATTACCGGTCTGGACGTTCCACGTAATAAGGCGATTGTTGGCCGAAACGCATTCGCGCACGAATCCGGCATCCATCAGGACGGCATGTTAAAAAACAGCATGACGTATGAAATTATGCGTCCGGAAGATGTCGGATTCCAGAAAACTGACTTGGTTCTGGGTAAACACAGTGGTCGTGCCGCACTGAATGATAAGGCAGCGACACTGGGATACACGCTGAATCAAGAACAGCTGAATCAGTTATTCGAGGAATTTAAAGTACTGGCAGACCGCAAGAAAGAGATTTACGATGCGGACATTCGCACGCTGATTCAGAATATTCTGGTTCAGAAAGTCACGAACGTGAGCTGGACACTGGAATCATACTCCAGTACGACGGGAACCGGAAAGAAACCGGTAACGAGCATCCGTCTGCGTCGCGGTGATTTCGTGGTGGAAACCGAGAGTGAAACTTCGACGGGTGACGGTCCGGTGGACGGTATTTTCCTCGCCATCTCGAAACTGACGGGGCTGGAACTGACGTGTCGGGAATTCCGCATTCACAGTATTTCTGTGGGACATGACGCTCAGGGAAAAGTGGACGTTGCAGTCTGCTTTAACGACCGTGAATATCGTGGTCAAGGCGTTTCGACGGACTGTATTGAAGCGAGTATTCTGGCATTCCTGGATGCGGTAAACCGAATCACGGAGTAAGTAGGTAATCTGGACGTCATTTTACATCGAATGTACGACTAAATTCCGTTTTACTATCATTTTACGTTACTGAAATGATAGCCTGAAGAATTATCCTTCACTGAATTTTGAGTAAAGTTAGTATAAGCTCACTGTAAATCTATGTTTCGCAGTGAGCTTAAATTTTTTCATTTTTTTATTTTTTTCTGTCACACAGACTTTTAAGCATTTCTTGTATACAAAAATCAGTATCTCTCGGGAATTACGGAAGAAAAAGCATCTCACACTCTATGTTAAAATATAACGATTATTTTAATTTTATCACTTATTCCGAATACTCCAGCTTTTCGCATTATTTTCTCTACTAAAGCGGTTTTCTTCTCATGGTTTTTCTAAAAGTAGACAGAAAGACAGTCGAAATATGTCACTAGGAAGGACTAGCGACTGCAATTTCAGGTAATTGTGGTCACAAAAAACATTTTTCAAGGAAGAAAATCATGAAAAAGGGCTACTTTAGCATCTCTAGCTTTTTAGCTGCGATGCTTCTTTCGTGTGGAGTAGTGAGTGCGACGGAGTCGGTAATGGTTGCCGAGGCGGAAACCGCTACGATTACCGGTAACGCTGTAGCAGAAGAAATGGCGGAAGCGACAGCCACGGCAGAAGTGGCCGCGGCAGAAGTCGGCGAAATTCAGTATGTTGAATACCAGAGCCGTCTGGAACTCAGCGGACATCTGGTCGGTTCTTGGATGGATGGCTTCTTTATGGAAGGCAAGAATCGGACGAATCTCAATCAGCTCATGGTCTCCGCGGAACGTGCGTTGGATACCTCTACGGGTTTCGACTGGGGTTATAATCTAGACGTCACTTTCGGTACCGAGAATGCCCAGTGCTACGGCGACGGGGAATTCGACGGAAGTTGGGGAGTTAGTGGTGATGGTTACTGTACCTCCATTTATCAGATTTATGCGGAAGTCGGTTATTATGACATGTCGCTGAAAATCGGCAAATTCAGCACGATCGTCGGTTATGAATCTTTTGATGAAACGGAAGAACTGTTCAATACGCATTCTTACATGTATGAATATGAGCCGATGACGCACTGCGGTGGATTACTCACGTGGGATGCGACAGAAAAATTCTCACTGAATTTCGGACTGACGACAGGTTGTGATAACAGTTTCGAGAACCCCAATGGCGATTTCGGCGTCCTTTTTGGTGCGAGTTATCAGGTCACTGACCGTCTGAGTGTCGGTTATGCCGCTATGTGGAATCGTGTTCATGGTGAAGAACGCTCCGCAGTCAACTTCGCGTATTATGATATTTTCGGTGGTCATGATGGTCTTTATGCTCATGATAAAGATGAATTTCAGCAGACCGTTACCGTCAGTTGGGATATCACTTGCCGTCTGAATTACACCTTCACCTGCAATGTTGGTAGCATGGTTTTCGAGGACCAGCATAATGTTGCTCACAGTCATGTCGGTCTGGGGAACTACTTCACCTACATTCTGACCGATAAAGTCACGCTTGGTCTACGTTATGAATGGTTCCATCAGGAAATCGGCGGTGGAAATTTCGGTTACGACGCGGATTTCGACGATGCGAACTATCATGAACTGACGCTGGCCGCAAAATATATGCCGACGGAAAATATTTTCGTCCGTCCGGAAATCCGTTACGACTGGGTCGAAGAAGGTACCCGTGATTCCGGCTTCTCCGGTGGTGTCGGTTTCGGTCTGATGTTCTAAGTTCATAGAACATGGCGTTTCTCACCCAGAAACGTAAAAACGTAAAACGTAATTAAAACATAACTTATACCGATACCATTTTAAAATTCAGGAAAGAGAGGTCTTTCCGGTTGCAGTTTCCACAACGCGAAATGGCGATAAAACTGAATTTTATAGTGCGTTGGATATAAAAAGCCTCCGTTTTTAGCGGGGGCTTTCTTTTTTATTTTTCTCAAAAAATTCTCTTTATTTTATAAAAATTTCATTGACGAAACATAAAATTGTGTTATAATCGGATAAAGGTAACTTCCCTACGAATAAAATATTTATTGAATTATGGAGTTTATCATGTTACGTCGTCATTTTTTTACCCTTCCTGCCGCCTTTTTACTCGCCCTACGGACGCAGAATGGACTATACGCCGAAATTTCGACAGAAACGCCAAGTCATGAAATAAAGAACGCAGAAACTCAGAATACGACGAAAATGTCACCCCGGCGAATCGTTTTTCTAGCCGACACGCACATCGGGCCGGATGTTCCGAAACATGCGGAGAACCTACGGATACTGTTACAGGAAGTTCTCGCGCTGAATCCGCGACCGAGCCACATTTTCTTTCTCGGTGACCTAGTTTCCACGTACGGAAAGTCGGAAGAATACATCGAATTCCGTGATTTAATGCAGCCGATTAACGCATCGGGGATTCCGTGGCATATCGTCATCGGAAATCATGACACACGTGAGCGGATGTTCGAGGTGATGCCAGAAAAGAAAATGGAAATCGCATCGATTCCGGGAAAACAGGTAGGAATTATAAAAACAGAATGTGTTGATTTCGTGATTCTGGATTCTCGTATGGACGACACGCGCGCGTACATGGCGGAAAAGGAGAAGTATCCCAATCGGCGACCGTGGGATGGAACGATGGAGGCGGAGTCGATTACGTGGTTACGCAAAACACTGAAAGATTACCCGAAACCGGTTTTCGTGCTGGCGCATCACCCGCTAAATGAGACGAAAATTGGTGCGTTACTCGCGGAATTTCCGTGCGTCGTCGGTTATCTTTTCGGTCACAATCACCAGTACCTCCGCATGACGGTAGACGGAACGGACTCTTTCGCGTTCCCGACGACGTCGAATCGGCCGCTGACGCCGCAGGAACCGCGAGGATTTATGGTGCTGGACGTTCAGCAGACGCAGTATGATTTCACGCTTTATACGCTGGAAGAAGAACACTCGCTGAAAGGACGTGTGGAGTCGATGTGACAGAAGTAGTCCCTTTTAACCCGAAAATTTTATATCTATACTGATTCTACTTGGAAATTCAGGAAAGAGCGTTCCTTTCGGTAGTCATTTCTGCAACGCGAAATGACTACCGAAAGTGAATTTTTATAGTGCGTCGGGTATAAAAAATGAAAAAACGTTAAAGCGTCGGAAAATACGGAATAAAATCGTGATTGTTGCGGAAAAAACAATTTACACTGTGTGTATTAAGGTTCATTGCCCAAACGCCTCAGAGGGGTGTTATGTAATAGCCGTGGGTGTAAACCCATGGATAAACAGGACCTCCCTCCCACACCGACCACATCGTGGTTGGCTCAGCCTCCCCTAAAAGGTGAGGTAAAAACCCCCGGCTATATACATTTGACCGCTACACGGTCGGAAGACAACGTTCCACCATCTAGATAAATGTCTCTTTCAGGGAGGTATGAACTATTCAGGTCCGGATTAAGGACGACTTTTAATCTTTATGCACGCGAAATCAGTTTCCGTGCGAGAACCACGGCAGAATTCGCATTGTCGCTGTATCCATCCGCGCCAATTTCATCCGCATACGCCTGAGTTACCGGCGCGCCACCAATCATGACCTGAATGGAGTTACGCATTTCCGCCGCGTCCAGAGCCTCAATCGTCTTTTTCATGGCAGGCATCGTCGTCGTAAGAAGAGCCGACATACAGAGAATTTCCGCATTATTTTCCTGAAGCGCTTTCAGAAACTTATCCGGCGCGACATTCACACCGAGGTCCACCACACGGAAACCCGCGCCCTCGAGCATCGACGCGACGAGATTCTTGCCGATGTCGTGCATGTCGCCCATCACCGTTCCAATCACGACCGTCCCAATCGGCTCAGCCCCTGACGCAGCCAGAAGCGGCGAAAGAATAGCCAACGATTCCTTCATTGCTCGCGCGGCAATCATGAGTTGCGGAACGAAAAACTTATGTTCCTCGAAACGCTTCCCCGCTTCATCCATCGCCGTAATCATGGAATTCGTGATGATTTCGTGTGGATTCTCGCCCGCGTCGAGTGCGTCCTGGACGAATTTCTTCGCATCGACGTTTTTACCTGTTAAAATTGCGTTGAAAATATTCGGATTCGGTTCTGACATGATAAAAAAATAAATTCTATATCCGCGACGCAGTCGCTATTAAAAAGTTTTTGAAAGAGGGGGCTGGGGAGAAAACAATTTTCAAAATGTTTTCTTCCCACGACCGTAAATTCTCTACGGGTAGCAAGTTCTTCTGCGGAACGCAGTAGAATCTTGCGTTGGTGTTTAGCCCATCTCCCAATTTAACGCTATTTTGTTTTTTCTAGGACCAGCGTTTCCGCCTGTTTTAGCCATTCCGCGCGCAGTTCCGGAGTGCTCATAATCACCGACGCGAAATTGATTCGGGTAAAATCATCCACTCCTACCGTCTTGAAAACGATATTTTTCCACAGATTTTCCAGTGGGTCGCCGTTTACGTTAATCTCAATTTCCGGCGGCGTGTTTCCCGTCGTAAAAACGATTCCGCGCCGACCTTCCAACTTCCGCACGACTCCGTCCGCAGTGAACGCATAACAGAACCCCTGACGAATCACGCGGTCAATCCATCCTTTCAGAATCGCCGGCGGCATTCCCCACCAATTCGGATGAATCACCACAAAAAGGTCGGTCGCCAACACCTGCTCGATATCCGCCCGTACCGCGCCCGAGACCTCTTCCGGTTTCAGTTCCAGTTCCGTCTGCGTCAAAATCGGGTCGAAATTCTCCGCGTACAAATCGCGCAACGTGACCTGATGTCCCGCCGCAGTGAGAACATTCACCGTCTGTTCCGCCAGTGCGTGACAGAAACTGCCTTCCGATTTTTGATGCGCCAAAACGACGAGTACGTTCATGGATACCTCCTGATTTAAATACGGAAAAATCTCAATTCATTTTCATTATACCAGAAATTCCCGGAAAAAAAAGGACGTCCTCACCATTTTCCTCCCTTTTTCCGCGAAAATCTCCCCATTTTCCACACTCATTTCCCGCAAAATCAATTTTCCCGATACAGATTCTTGTAAAATTCACACCGTGCGAGCAATTCCTCATGCGTGCCGTGGTCGGTAATCTGACCGTTTTCCATCACGACAATCTCGTCCGCAAGCGTCAAAATTCCGAGTCGGTGCGTCACGATAATTACCGTTCGTCCCTGATGGAACTCCGCCAGCGACTCCTGAATCGCACGCTCACTTTCGATGTCAATCTGACTTGTCGCTTCGTCGAGGAGTAGAATCTGCGGATTTCGGAGAATTACACGTGCCAACGCAATTCGCTGACGCTGTCCGCCAGAGAGAGAATTCCCCAGCGGTCCCAACGGCGTGTCGTATCCCTGTGGAAGAACTTCCGTGATAAATTCGTGAGCATTCGCCCGTCGCGCTGCGTCGATAATTTCCTCTTCCGTCGCGTCGAAACGTCCATACCGAATGTTATTATAAACCGTATCATCGAAGAGAATCGCATCCTGCGACACCAATCCTAACCGAGAGTGCAGGTCCGTCTGACGCACATCACGCAGAGAAACGCCGCCGAGCGTAATTTCCCCCTCCGTCGGGTCCGCAAGTCGCGGTATCAGGTTCAGAAGCGTACTTTTCCCGCACCCGTTCGGGCCGACAATCGCGATGGTCCTGCCATACGGAATCGCGTAATTCACCTTCCTCAAGACTGGTCGATCCGGATTATAATCGAAATTGACGTCCCGAAATTCCAGCGTCATCGAGTTATTCTCCAGTGTCACCGGCTTTTTCGGGTCTGCCACTTTAACGGGAGCCTCGAGCAACTCATACACACGGTCCGCCACCGCACACGCATTCTGCAGAGACGTAAAAATATCGCTCAATTTCCGTGCTGGGTCCGCCGCGCCGAGCAGAGCGACGTAAAACATCACCAACCACTCAATCGACAACGGTCGTTCCGACATGGGAATCCCGAAAAGTGTCGTATTTCCGGTCAAAACCAACCACGCGCCAACCAGAAGCGCAATCGAAACGAGCATGATTCCGGAACACTCCACCAGACCTTTTGCCAATACGTCCAGAAACGCGACGCGGAGACCTTTCCGATAAATTGTCCGTCCCTGTTCATGAAAATTCTGTCGCATGTGGTCTTCCAGTGTGAAACACTTCACAATTTTGATTCCGAAAAACGTTTCCTGAATCGTCTGATACAGTTTCGCCACTTCCTTCATAATCTGTCGGCTTGTGTTCCGAATCTGCTTCGCCAACGCACGAATTGCCCACGCAATCAGCGGCAAAACGAGAATCGTAACGACGAAAAGTTGCCAATTAATCCAAATCGCAATTCCCAGACAGACGAACATCTTGAGTGGCTCGCGAATCATTTTTCCATACACGTCCCCCAGTCCGCCACCGATTCCCCCCACGTCATTCGTGATTCGGCTCATCAAAACAGCCGTTCCCTCCTGACTGTATCGCGCAAGTTCCAAGTCGAGACACTTATCATATAGCTGATTTCGCACATCGTAAATCGTCTGATTTGCGATTTTCGCTACCAAAACGGAATTCGCCACCAAAAACGCGGTCTTCAGAATCGTCATGAACATTAGCGCCGCTAACAGTAACACAATCGTCCCGAACGGCGTCGTCGGCAAATACGCATAAAACACCCCCTGCAACCAGACATAACCCCGGAGCGTCGCCGTCTCGATTTTCAGCTTATTTTCTATCAACGCACGGTCTTTTTCATCAGATACACCTTCCGCCAACTGTTTCTCAAAATCCAGAATTCGTGTTTCGCACTCCGCGACAGAGCCATCCACCCAATCCTGCATCGTCTGACCTTTAAATGTAATCTGCATAAACGGAAAAACGGCACTTAAGTTAGTCCCCCACAAAACACTAACGCCGATAGCCGTCACGATACAAAGAAGAATGGTTCCACGATAGCGAAAAGATGTTTTTACGATTTTCCAAAAGTTCATGATGATGCGGTGATATAAAGGAGTTAAAAGAAACCACCACTGCAGACTAAAGTCCACAGCTAGTAAAATAAAGTTCTACGGACTATGGTAATTACTTACCGTTTATTTTATTACTACGTACAAATTTTACCTTATTTTTAAAATTTTGACAATAGCTATTTTACGTAAATTCCAAAATTTCCCATAAAAAACAAAAACGGCCGATCTCATCATGAAACCGACCGTTTTCGTGTGGTATTGGTATCTCACGGAAAATCCAAGGACTTTCCAGATAAACTCTTACGAGCTATTTACATTTTACGGAATGAGGAAAACCAGAGCTGTTGCGACGCCACCTTCCACAATTGCTCCGCGCGTCGAGTACGGCAACGGACTCCATTTCCGTGGCGCACAACTACCCGGACGATAGTAACCCAACGCATACTGGCACTCATTCGGCGGGTCAATCGCCATCAACATCGGCATCGCCGGAATCGTTGCGAGGAACTGTGCTCCGGAAAGTACCGGCTGAAGCGGACCAATCGTATGACCGTAACGTTCCAACGCAGGCTGCTCGAAGTACAACGGATTATGACACAGATTCGACGCCGTCCATGTGAAATTCGTTCCCGCGAATTCACGGACCGGGAAAGTTTCCCCTTCTGGAGACAACGGGCAGGATTTCGGCACGATTTTATCATCATGAAGTTCAATATCATTCGTGATTTCCGTAATCCGGTGCATCGGCTCACTGCTCTCGCACGGCATGTCATAATCTTCTTCCTTCACCTGACGCCGCGAAAGGCTTTCCGTCGTAGTATCCGGCAGTAACGGACTGTCCAACGGAACCATATCCGGCACATCCGCCGCTTCCGGCATCTTATTCGGTAAACTGTCCATCGAACTTCCCGGCATGTTTCCCGGAGCGACACCCGATTCGGCCTCAGCTCCAGCACTCAGCATATCATCTACTCCGTTATCTTGCGGAACTTGTACCATCGGTAACTGGTCCTGAACACTTTCCACATTTCCATCATCAGGAATCAGCCCAATTCCACTATCAGACATGTTCGTATTCTGATTCAGGCCCCCCTGTTCCAGCATACTTTCACCATTTTCGTTTCCAATCGCTCCCGGAATTTCCATATCTGACGTGTCTTCGGCCGGCACAATCTCCGCGTTCAGCTCATCCTCTGCCGGCATCGCCAACGGTCCGTCCACCACATTTCCTGTATCGACCGCATTACCAGTTTCCGTACCTGACGCCTCAAGTCCGTCCAATCCGTCCAGATTAATCGCGTCTAGTCCCAGATCCTCACCGCCTGCAGTTAACTGCACTCGTGAATAACGCGGCATCACCGACGGAATCGGCGTCAACAGAGAATCGGATTTCGTAGCCGTTCCGGAACCTACCGTTCCAGCTTCCATCTTCACTTTCTTAAAAGAAATCGCACGGGAAACTTCTTCCGCAGTGGTCAGACGTACCGAATTATCCTGAACAACGCGTCCCTGAACCTCACCCGAGCTATTTCGGGCACGCTCCTGCATCGCACGCGCTTCCGGTGTGTTCACTGCTACCCACTTCAGAGCTTTTCCCGTTTTCGACGCATTTCCAGAACGGACAGTCTCGGAACTCACTG
>JAUNAI010000133.1 GCA_030527705.1 Planctomycetia bacterium
AGCCTGAATATTTCATATCCCACGGATTTCACGGAAACCAGTGGGATATGAAATATTCAGGTTAGGGGAGGCTATAAAAAGGGAGGATAGGCCCCATTCCCTAATTACGCACATTTCATTCACTCCATTAGGGACTCAATAACCTCCTTTACATTTTACCTCTTTTATGTATCTCACGCAACTGTACCGGTAAATTTTAATTTTAGTCGGGGTGTTCTTTTTACGATAAATAGAACGATTACAACAATTAGTCATATTTTTAGTGGTATTTTGCTCTCTGTTTTAGTGGAGTGAGATACATATTTTAAACGAATTCCATTTTTTGACCGGGAACAAGTATGAAACGGGAGCTTTTAGAGCTGAAGCAGAAACTGATGCAGCGTTTTCTTGACAACGCAATCGATCAGGCGACGTATGACCGTATGTTGGCCGAGATTGATGCGATGGCGGAGCAGGAAGAGAGTATACCGTCAAGCGTGCCACCGGGAGCATCTGTGGTAAATATGCCCGCAGGGACCATGGTCGTGGAAAACGGTTATGATTCTGGGGCTCAGATGTCGCAAAATGCAGTCTTGCCACCGTTCGTGACGGTTTTACCAGCGGGAGCACCGATGCAGATGAGCGCGCAGTATTTTACGCCGGGGCAGTATCCGGGAGCGATTCCTGGTGGTGTTCCGAGTGGGTATCCGGGAGGTGTTCCGGCAGGGTATCCAATGATGATGCCGAATGGAATGATAAATGGAATGTCCGGGGGTATATCGGGAGGGATACCGACACCGTATGGAATGGCGCCAGGAAATGGTCTGGGACCGGAAAATACTCATAATTCCATGATGAGTGCGGACAAGTTGGAAGTTCGTACCGCGACAGGGGTGAAGCCAGCGAGTGTGTGGCAGGAAGAAGTTGAAAAAGCTCAAAACGCCCCGAATCCGGAGATTGACCCACTCGTGGTGAAGGCTCTGAAGGACGGAGAGACGCTAGAAGTGTGGTGGCATTTTCCGCTTACTCCAGAGTGTGTCGCTGCGTGGAAGAAAATTGATGTTCCATTGCGTCTGAGTCTCGCGATGAACGAGTATATCGATGATGAGGCATTACAGCTTCTAGGACAGATTACGAACTTACACGAAATCAACCTGACGTCCACGCGAATCACGAATTCCGGTATCCGTTACCTGTCTCGGCTAGCGAACTTGGAATCTCTGATTCTTACCTCGACAGAAATTACAGGCGAGACATTTAATCATCTCGACGAGTGTGAGAATCTGCGTGAGTTGACGCTGACTTCCACGCCGTTCAGTAATGATGGAATGGCTTTTTTATCGCAGTTCCAACATCTCGACTCCCTAAAACTGGATGACACGAATATCACTGATGAGGGAATGCCAGCTCTGGAAGGACTACACCAATTGCAACTTTTAAACCTTCAGGGAACGCTCGTTTCTGATATAGGATTAAAGAGTATCGCACATTTAACATCGCTAATTGAATTATATCTAGGCGGGACGATTCCGTTGGACGGTGACGATTATGAAAGTCCGATTACAGATAAGGGGATTGCGTTTTTGAAGGAACTTGCGGAGCTCCGTGTCCTGCACCTGAATGATACACAGGTCACGAATGCGTGTATCGCAAGCCTAAAAAAGATGACAGAACTGTATGAGCTAAATGTAACGGATACATATTTCAGTGATGATGCGTTGAAGCAGCTCCGTCGGTTCCGGAATTTAGGGGATGTGAATGTAGAAGGAACGCTGATTACCGAGGCAGGCGTGAAGAAGATTTTCGGTCGGGAAGGGACGAAGATTTTCCGTGGCGCACGGACTGGGTCGTGGAATAAGCTGGGACGGTTCCTCGTGTCGCCGTGGTCGCGCAAGAATTAAAAAGAAAAACAGAAGAAAACAAAACAGAAGAAGCAAGCAGTCGAAGACTGCGATCAAGAGTTTTTTGAAAGAGGGGTCTGGGGAGAAAACAATTTTGCAAAAATGTTTTCTTCCCACGGGCGTCACGACATGACGGGTAGCAAGTTCCTCCCGAAAGGGTGGAATCTTGCGTAGTGTGTTTAGCCTCAGCCTCCCCTAAAAGGGGAGGTTTTATTAATTATATTGTAGGTTTTTATCATGAACATTCCAGAATTCGTCGCAATCAAAAAATCCGGTCGAAAAATCTCTATGCTGACCGCGTATGATTCCATTTTCGCCCAACTTGTGGACGAGGCAGGAATTGACGCCATTCTTGTCGGGGACTCGCTCGGAATGGTGGTTCAGGGGAAAGCGAACACGATTCCCGTCACGCTCGACGAGATGATTTACCATACCGAAATCGTCGCTCGGACCGCAAAAAACGCGATTGTGTTGGCGGATTTACCGTTTCCGGGCGGTCATGAACCGTGGGAGGACACACTGCGGGACTGTGCACGAATCATGAAGGAAACGAACTGCCACGCAATCAAAATGGAAACGACCGTCGCGCAGAAAGAGTGTGTTACCCATCTGACGGAAGCGGGGATTCCGATTATGGCGCATATCGGGCTTTTACCGCAGAAAATAATGTCTTTCGGACGGTACTCCATGCAACGTATCCGAGATGAACTCATGCGTGACGCGCTCGCGATGCAGGAGGCGGGTGCGTTTTCTGTCCTGATGGAGTGCGTCGACCACGAAATTGCGGCGGAAATCAGTCAGGAACTCACCATTCCCACCATCGGAATCGGCTCCGGTCCTCACTGCGACGGTCAGGTTCTTGTCATTCAGGACATTCTCGGTCTTTCCGGAAGAACTCCAAAACACGCGAAACAGTACGTTGACCTCCGATCCCAGATTCTCTGCGCGTGTGATGCATATAAAAATGACATCGAAAACGGTCTCTTTCCGCCAAAGTAAGTACTGATTAACTGGGATGCGACGTGTCTCGCGTCGCAGAAGTAGCGAAAAATACAAACTTTAGCCTAAAAAGTATCCAAAAATCACTAATTTAAACCTAAAACCAACATTTTGAGACACATCATAGTGACGCGAGACGCGTCGCCTCCCCAAAAGCAACTTATTCAATGTTTTCCAAAGCAAACCGATTATGTCGATTTTTCCTTCTGCATAAAGAAAATTTGGAAAATTTATAAAAAAAAGACTGTCAACCTCTTGACTTTTTAGGATACTTGGAATAAACTAGACACTATGAGTTTATAGATAGACGCTTGATTAATGGAAGGAAGACAATGACTGCAAAACGTGGATTTACACTGGTCGAACTTCTGGTAGTCATTGCGATTATTGGAATGCTCATGGGGTTGTTGTTGCCGGCGGTTCAGCAAGCGCGTGCGGCGGCGAGACGGATTCAGTGCACTAATAATCTGAAACAGATTTCTCTCGGAATGCTGAATCACGAGGCGACACAGCAGGAATTTCCGATTGGTCAGCATGTTTATATTGACGCACATGCTCCGGACGGCTGGGTACGGCGGTCGTGGTATCCCGCACTTTTACCATACGTGGAACAGACCGCGTTGGGAATGACTTATCAGAAACATTATGAAGGAACACGGTCGGGAAGTTACGATTATACCAACCTGCCGGAAAAAACGACAGTGGTCTCAATTTTCTGTTGTCCTGACGACCCAAGTAGTCCGAAAGTCCATAATGGTTCCGGATTAGAAAATCAGCAGGGATTCCATGGAAATTACATGGGAAACGGTGGAAATGGCTATTTTAACCGGAATCCCGATACCGGAAAGAGTGGGCCGGAAGAGAGTATGTACACGAATGGAATCTTCCCAACGCTCACTGCTATGACAGTGGCAGAAATTCAGGATGGGACTTCTAACACACTGTTTTTCAGTGAAATTCTTCTTGTTCCGGACGGTACTGTCGGGAGTGGAAGTGAGGACATCCGTGGGAGATATCTGAACAGCCGACATGCAGGGTGTCTGGTTTCGACTATGCGTCGCCCAAACACGAAAGAACCGGACCGTCATAATTACAGTATTTCTACGGATTACGCACCAAGTACGTCAACTGGAACGAATGTGATTGTGTCTGCCCGCTCGAACCATATCGGTGGTGTTAATGCTTCTTTCTGCGACGGTTCTTGTACATTTATTAATAATGGAATTAGCTTGGATGTCTGGCAGGCACAGGGAAGCCGAAATGGTGGAGAAGTTGTCGGACTGGGAGGAGTTCAATGAAAAATTGGGCATTATTCTTGATTTTAACCGTTTTTTTGACCGGGTGTTCTTCCGAAGAAAAAACGTATGTTGTTACTGGTTCCGTCACCTATAAGGGAACGCCAGTCGAGAAGGGAAGTATCACATTTTTGGCGGACAACGCCTCCCACGGCGCGGCAATCATCGATGGTCGGTACACCTGTGATGCCACACTCGGACATAAAACAGTCCAGATAACCGGTGCAAAACGTGTGAAACCCGGAAAAAAGGATGACCAGTCGCTGGTTCTGTATGAAGACTTTATCCCCGAAAAATATAATTTAGCGTCGGAACTCACGACGGAAATTCAGGGTGAGGGTGAACAGAATTTTAATTTGGAGTAGTATTCTTCTTTAGCCTCTCCTTTTAGGGGAGGCTGAATTTATCTCTTTTAACATTTTATCCATTTTAATCCACAAGGAGCCTTTCATGTCGTCCAATTTACAGTATGTTCCGGAAAATGCGGTCTTAACGGGGTGGGATTTCAGTACGGGAGCGGTAAAGTGCCTCGCTTTTGACCTCGAGGGAAATGTTTTAGCGGAAGCTCGCTTTCCCACGGAACTCACGCTCGGGCCGACGGGTGAAATTGAGCTGAATCTCCTTCAGCTAGAAGGTCAGGCACGTCAAACACTCCGTGTGATTACGGCGAAATTGAAGAAACTTGGTCGACTGGAAGACTGGATTGCCGGTGGAATTTCAGCAACGCACCATACGGCTGGGAGAATTGATGAGTATGGCGGACAAGTTCGACGCGCAATTTGTTGGAATGACCAGACGCTTGCGGAATTCCATGAACGAGGTGAAGCGCGCCTCGGCGGTCCTGAACGTGTGCGGGAACTCATCGGCGGACCGTGGGCGATTCGGTATTCATTATCACATCTGGTGAAAGATGAAGAAAAACTCTCGGAAAAATACTGGACGGATACATACCGGATTCAGACGCACGGCGGTCTCGCGGCGGGGTATCTCACGGGGAATTTTAATGTGCTGAGTGTTTCGGCGGCGGCAAGTACCGGCATGATGGATTTTCGCACGTGTCAGTGGTGCCGGGAAATGCTCAACGCACTGGAAGATGAGGAACATCGGCGACTTGCATGGGACCAGCTTCCGGAGATTATTCCTGCAGACACGCCCGTTGGAAGTATTGCGGGAATGTACGATTATGAAGAAGCGCAACTTCCACCGAATCTGCGTGGTTTCGGTCTCGCACACCAGCCTGCACCACTGATTTTCCCAACGAGTGACGACCAACAGGCGGGTCTTGTTGGTGGTGGAGCGGTAAATGATGGTGAAATTGCTGTCATTCTCGGAAACTCGGCGGTTGTGAACAGCTCCTGCGACAAAATTCCAGGCGCGGACGTGAATCTCGACGTGATGGCGTTAAACTGGGATTCTTATCTCTGGATGCGCTGTTACAGTAACGGCGCGTACTTCATCGACCGTGTTTTGGGCGAAAATCCGGACTTCGGTGCACTCGAAAAAGCGGCAGAAGCATGTGGACCGGGTGCGAATGGTGCAAGAATCTGGCCGTTTATCGTGTCGGAGCCGTCTCTGGGGGTGGAAAAACCGTGCTTGGAGTGGCTGAGCGAGGAACCGACGGAGGGGGGTGAACGTTTCCGCGCGTGTCTGGAAGCGCTGGCGTACCTTATCGCTCTGGGTGTCGAAGAACACCGAAAGGCGGGATGTGCTGTGAAATCTATTTCCGTGTCGGGCGGAATTGCGAAAAGCACGCTGATGTGTAAGATTCTTGCGACGGTCCTGAATTTCCCGATTCGGCGATTGGAATCGCAGGAAGGTCCGGCACTCGGCGCGGCGGTAACAGCTCTTTCTGCGATGGAAAACCATTTACGCGCGGAAAAAGGAATTCAAGAAAAATTCACGGTTCATGATGCCGTTCAGAAGATGGTGAAATTCCGTGAAGAAGTCGAGCCAGTAACTCCGTGGATTACGTTCTATCAGCAGGAATTAGAAAAATTCCGCGCCACATTAGCGGAAAAGACGGAGAAATAATAAAAAAGAAAAGAAGACATTATAAGAGAATAATGAAAAACCATTAAGTCCGATGAAAAATACATGCCGATTTTTGGATTCCAGACTGTACGAGGTAATACTGACTTCCGCGTCATTGTTTCTTGCGTCACTATTTTCTGCGTCGCAGATTTCCGCCTTACCGTTTTTCGCATCGTCAATTTTCGCAGCGGAAATGCCGGAAAGAGTGGACGCAGAGGGGGTACAGGCAGTTTATGGTGCGATTCGTGACCAAGTCGCTTCGGCAGTAGTCCGACTGGAAACCATAGGAGGTACGGAACGGGTCGGTGATGTGAATGCAATTCGCGAAACGACGGGACTTCTCGTGACGGCGGATGGTTTTCTCTTCTCTAGCGCAGTCGCTTTCGCCCACGAGCCAGACGCAGTCGTCGCACTGTTGGCAAGTGGTGAGCGACGGAACGCGAAAATAATCTGTACCGACCTGAAAAGGAAAATTACGTTATTAAAAATCGACATGCCGACAGAGACTGGGAAAGATTCCGCTTCTCATTCCACTTCTATTCCCAGTTCAGATTCTAGTTCCGACCAGAATTCTGATTCCGGTTCTGTGCCGAGTTCCGGTCAGAATTCTGATTCCAGTTCTGTGCCGAGTTCCGCTTCCGGCTCTAGTATGAATTCATTTTCAGTTCCCGTGGCGGCTTCAGTACGAGAAATATGCGTTGGGCAGAAAGTTCTGGCACTTGGGCGTGTTCTGAATCCTGAAACGGTCAGCATCGCGACAGGAATTGTGAGTGGAAAAAATCGTCAGCACGGCCTCGCTATTCAGACGGACGCGCATGTTTCACCCGATAATTATGGTGGTCCACTCGTAAATCTGGACGGTAAGGTTCTGGGAATTCTCACCCCATTCGGGATGGGGGAAAATGAACTTTTTACCGGCGTCGAACTTTATGATTCTGGAACAGCTTTCGCGATTCCACTGGAAGACTTACTCACACTTTTACCCCGAATGAAAAGCACGACAGAGAATAACTCAGAGAATAACTCAGAAAGTTCAACAGAAAAAAAAGCGGAAAGTAAAACCCCCGTCTTGCGCCCTGCTCCGAAAGTTGGGCTGATGTTCCGAAACCCAACGGCAATTCTTGCGACGACGGAAATTCTGTATGTTGCAGAGAAAAGCCCGGCAGAAAAAGCAGGAATTCAGGCAGGTGATATCATTACGCATGTAAACGGAAAACCGATTTCCCGGGCAGTGGATTTCCAGCAGGCTCACGCACGATATTATGAGGGAGAAACACTTACACTTACGATTTCTCGTAACAATGCGACACAAGAAGTAAAGATTCTTCTAAAAGATTAAATGAGAGAACAGAAGGGAGGAACTAGGCCGAATCCAGTTCCTCCCTTTTTCAGTAATGAAACGTAATCTCTATGAAGTTAGCAGTATCGAAATACTATTTATTATCAAAATTCTACTTTATTTCTAATTCTTATCCTATTTTTAATCCCTATACTATCTTTAATCTCTAAATTTTATCTCACCCATACCCTTTTCTTAACCGTTATAAACGTTTTTTTGTGAAAATTTGTCGAATTCGTTAAGATTGATATAATCGTTAAAGTTTAACCATTTTTATGTCGATGATTCCAAACACGGAAGAGGAATGTGTGTTCAGAAGAAATTAGCACACGTGCAGTTTACGAAATTCATCACGGGAATGGAATCATGAGTTTCATCAATAAAAATAAAAAATGGTTGGCTGGTACGCTGTTGTTGGCTTCAGCAAGTTTCTGCCTGACTGGGTGTCAGCGTCAGTTTTGGCGTCAGCAGGCGGACACAGACGTGCAGCAGATAGTCCAGGAAAAGAAATGCCAGTTCCAGAATTTACCAGTGATGGATTATCGTTTTCAGGCGAAATCCAACTCACGATTTTATCTGCCGTACGACCGTGATAATCAGCCGATGCCGCAAGATGATGCGACGGCGAATGTCATGATGCGCTGTGTTTATGGAAAAAAAGGGTGGAAAGGCTGGACCAAAAATGGGGTTATCGCTTCCGTTGAAAACCCTCACTGGGAGCAGAGTCTACCTCGTGACCATGAAGGAAATGTCGTTCTGAACCGTGAGACGGCAATTCAGATTGCGTTGGTAAACTCACCTGAATACCAGACCGCGCTGGAAAATATCTACATGTCGGCATTACGTGTTTCTCTGCGTCGCTATGATTTCGACATTCAATATGCACTGAGTGGTGGTCTCCATTATGATACAGCATTTCATGGCTATGGTCACCTAGAACTAGATTCCGTGAATGCACGTGCGAGTAAATATACCGCCTTGGGAGGGACTTTCGCGGCAGGAATCGCGAATTCCGTCGTCTGGACACTGGGTGGCGACTCCGATTCATCAGGAATTTCCACGACACTCCTGAATATGTCCTTTATTCAGCCACTTCTGCGTAATTATGGACGTGCGTATGCGCTGGAATCTCTGACACAGACGGAACGTGCATTTATCTGTAATCTGCGTGAAATGGAACGTTACCGCCAAGGATTTTACGTAAATATGATGGTTGGTGGTATCGGTATTTCCGCCCCTGGCTCTGGTGGTGGAGTGTCGATTCCTGGAGTAGAAGGCACGCTGTCGAGTGCTGGAAACCTTTACGGACTGATTTATACTCAGTTACAGCTCGCCAACCAACGTCAGAACGTCGCGGACCTTCAGTACAGTATGGACCGTATGGAAGCGTTATATGAAGCGGACCGTCTGGAACGTACACAGGTGGACCAGACACGTCAGTCGTTACTGAGTTCACAGATTACGCTCATGACGGCTGAAAATCGGTATCAGAACTCGCTCGACCAGTATAAAATGACGCTCGGACTTCCGCCAGCGCTGAAAGTTCAGGTGGAAGATGGAATGTTGGAACCGTTTATTCTGATGTCACCGGAAATCACACAGATGCGGAATGATCTAGCATCTCGTCAGCGTGATTTACGCAACGGTCACCGTTCTTTCGCGGACACGTATGCTCTAATGGAAGAACAGGTTGAGGAAATGCGTGCGTACTGTGCGAATATCGATCAGGACTTCGTGAACCTGAAAAAGGCGTATCCGAAACGCCTCGAAGCGCTACGTCGATTGGCCTCCCGTCCGGAAGTAGTCGAAGGAAAAGTAGATAAAACGGCCGTCGACCCTCGGTTATTCCGTGACCGTGTAAAAGCACTCGGTGAAGATTATCTTCTGTTTAAGAATCGTGTCGCGGAAATTGAAAAATCCTTGACAGATTTACAGGCGGGAGAGGAGGTCGCTGCTCTGGACCTGTGGATGGACCAGTTTAATAGTAAATTACTTGACATGTCGCTCTTACAGGCACGTGCACGACTGGACGCTGTCATGCTGACACCAGTAGAAATCAGCGAAAATCTCGCGATGCAGGTCGCTCGTGAAAACCGCCTTGACTGGATGAATGCTCGGACCGCGCTGGTAGATCGTTGGCGCCAGATCGAATTAGCCGCGAATGACCTGAAAACGGACTTAACGGTAACGGCAGACGCCCAGACCCGCCTGGAAAATGCACACACGAATTCCTCTCTCGCGTTAGGACTGACGGTTGACGCACCAGTCGATCGCCGTATGGAACGAAACGCGTATATGGAAACACTTATCAGTTATGACCGTGCACGTCGGGATTACATTCACTATCAGGACTCGGTACATCGGAACATTCGCACGCTCGTCCGTCAGGTTGAAGTTGCCCAATTAAACTTCGAGTTACGTCGTATATCGGTTTTCGTCGCCATGAATCGAGTCGACCAGGCTAACTTGCAACTGTTACAGCCACCGAAACCGAATCAGACGTCACAGTTCGGTGACTCGTTCGCCCGTGACCTGATTGACGCACTGAACTCACTCCTGTCGGCCCAGAACACGTTCGTCGAAAGCTGGATTGGTTTCGAGGCATGTCGTATGGGAATCGAAATTTCACTCGGAATTTTCCAGCTGGACGGTGCAGGAATGTGGGTGGACCGTGGGAAACTCGACCTTCATGACGCGACACAGGTTAACATGCCGGGTAGTGTTTCTCTCACCTCGCCGTCGATTCTTCAGGCCGGAAATAACCCGATGAATCCCTCAGTCACGCAGACAGTAAATCCGTCGGTAACTTATCGGCTGGCCCAATCCACGAATCACGCGACTCTTCAACCGAATCTTCAACCGGTA
>JAUNAI010000134.1:0-1337 GCA_030527705.1 Planctomycetia bacterium
TAATCCGCCTTTAATCCCTGTCCTTTCACCGTCTCACGCTAACCTCCCGGTCAATCAGCGGTCACTAAAACACGTTTGTGGTCTGGTTAGTCTAGTTGGTGTGGTGGGCTGGTGGGACTACATGGACTACGAAATTCAGACTGTCACTCATAACGCTCATGAATGTGTAAAGTTTATAAGGGTAAACACTTTACGCGAGTGTCCACTCTGTCGGGAGGAACTCGCTACCCATAAAGAATTTACGGTGGTGAGTGGGAAACATTTTTATAAAATTGTTTCCCCTCACACTCCCCTTCAAAAAACCTTTTAATCGCAATCTTCGATTGTTTGTTTTTTAACCATTTAATTTTATTTTATAGACACTGTATCCGTGTCCGTGCACCGTCCGTCAGCCACATAACCGCCATGCGGACAGCCAGCCCGTTGGATACCTGATCTAGAATCGCACTCTGAGGTCCGTCCGCCACTTCCGGTGTAAGCTCTACCCCACGGTTAATCGGTCCCGGAGCAATTATCAGAAGATTCTCTTTCGCCGCACGTAGTCGGTCTCGGTTCATGCCGTAAAGGAAAGAGTATTCCGCGATGGACGGGAACGGACTCGTATACTGTCGCTCAAACTGAATCCGTAACATATTTAGAACGTCTACACGCGGGAGAATGTCGTCAAGACAGTGAGAAAACTCCACGCCAAGTTCCTCCCAACGCCGAGAAACGAGCGTCGCAGGTCCGCACATGATGACATTCGCGCCGAGTTTCTTCAGTCCCCACGCATTAGAACGCGCAACACGACTGTGAGCGATGTCCCCCACCACGCCAACGGTTTTTCCTTCCAGATTTCCGAGACGCTGGCGCATAGTCAAAATATCTAATAACCCCTGCGTCGGGTGTTCATGCGCTCCGTCACCTGCGTTAATAATAGAGCATTTCACGTGTTCCGTCAAAAGCTGCGGAATTCCCGGCGTGGAGTGACGTACAATCATCGACTCACACCCCATCGCTTCCAGATTTTTAGCGGTATCGACAACCGACTCTCCTTTACTCAGACTACTGGTCGAGGCGGTAAACGCGACACTCGATGCTCCGAGACGCTGTGCCGCCAGAGCAAAACTCGTCCGTGTCCGCGTGGAATTCTCAAAAAAAAGGGTCACACTGGTGTGGCCACTCAAAAAAGAGAACTTTCGCCGACCTTCGTCGAATGCGTTTCGAAAAACCTGCGCTTTATCAAGAAGAATCAATAACTCTTCACGAGTCAACTCCTCCAGTCCCAAGAGATGCATCCGTTTCCAGTTTTCCGGAAACTCGCCCAATTCCGGTAAATCATTATTCATGCGGTACCT
>JAUNAI010000134.1:1347-2353 GCA_030527705.1 Planctomycetia bacterium
GATTATAAATACAATTTTATTATACCTTAAATCACTGAAACCCACAAGGGGGGGGAGAAAGAAAAATAAAAAATTAGAAGTTTTAACCCCGACACATTATAAAATTCCGTGTTTCCGTCGTTTCGCGTTGCAGAAATGACTGCAAGAAGGACTCTCTTTCTCTAAAATTTCAAGTATAATTAGTAAAATTTTCTCCCTTCCCCCTCCTTGTGGAAAATTTCCGAGTGTGTTAAAATAAAAAGATGTGTTTTACGCCCCACCTGAAACGAAAGGAAAAATAATGAATATGACAAAAATAACAAAAATAATGAAGCTAATGAAACGGTTTCTGATTCTGTCTGCGTGCGTCACTCTCTTTACATCTTCCGTAGAGGCAGAGTGGTTCGAGTTGCGCGACGGTCTACCGAATTCTGCGAAAAAGTTCACGGAAACGGGTTATGGAACAGTCGCTTTCGTAGGTGGTTCTATAACGGAGATGAATGGCTGGCGGAATCTGGTAATCGAGGAACTTCAAAAACGCTTTCCTGACACGGAGTTCGAGTTCATTTCCGCGGGAATTTCTTCCACAGGCTCAACTCCCGGTGCGTTCCGGTTGACGACGGACGTGTTCTCGGATGAATTCACTCATGGAAAGACGGTCGACCTGCTTTTCGAGGAAGCGGCGGTGAATGATTACACTAACTTCCGGACGCCGACGGAGATGTTACGTGGAATGGAGGGGATTATCCGTCATGCGAAACTCATGAATCCGAAGATCGACGTGATTCTTATGCACTTCGCGGAGCCGGACAAGTGTCGTGATTACCGAGCGGGAAAGACACCGGAGGTTATCACCATTCATGAAAAGGTGGCTGACCATTATCGGATTCCGTCCATAAATCTCGCGAAGGAGGTCACTGACCGCATCGACGCGGGCGAATTCACGTGGGAAAACGACTTCCGTGATCTTCACCCTGCGCCGTTCGGCCATAAACTCTACCACGCTACCATCTGTCGGCTTTTCGAC
>JAUNAI010000134.1:2363-10404 GCA_030527705.1 Planctomycetia bacterium
AAAAGAGACGGGAAAAGAGACTGAGAATGAAACCGAGAATGAGGCAAAAATAAAAACTACCCTTCTTCCGGAACCGCTGGACGAGTTCAGTTATTTTAACGGTCATTATGAATCCATTTCCGGCGCGGAGTTAGGAACTGGCTGGAATTACGTCGAGAGCTGGAAGCCAGCGATTCGGTGCGGGACACGGCAGAAATTCGTGAATGTGCCTATGTTGGAATGTGTGGAGGCGGGAAAGGAACTGACATTCCGTTTCCGTGGTCGTGGCGTCGGAATTTTCACGGTTTCCGGGCCTGATACTGGGATTATCGAGTGGTCGGTGGACGGAGCTCCATGGAAGTCGAAAGACTTTTACACCCCGTGGAGTGGTGGACTTTTCCTCCCGTGGGCACAGGTTCTCGAAGCAGAATTAACAGACACGGAACATGTTCTGAAACTCCGTCTCTCCCCAGAGAAGAATGCGAGAAGTACAGGAACCTCAATCCGTATCGTGCATTTTTTAGTGAACTGAAACCCACATAACTCATGAATTAACCCACATGGAATCCTACGAAAATGAATACTGAAAATTTTAAATATTTCATGTTTTCCAATCCGAAAAATGTCCCCGTCGATCATGTGGACTTCTCTCCGGAAGGTGAGGTGATCTGGCAGTTCCCTGATTTCCCGAAACTCCGTGTTTTACGGAAGGTCTTTCAGGGTGGGCTGTCAGCTGGAGTGGAAATGTTTATACTGGAGAATGACGCAATTTCCATTTCCATTCTCCCCACGCGTGGAATGGGAATCTGGCATGTGGACGTCCTTTCTGGAGAAGAAACTGTCCGTGTCGGGTGGAAGTCGCCGGTCCGATTTCCTGTGAATCCTGCATACGTCCCTCTTGAACAGGCGGACGGACTAGGGTGGCTCCGTGGGTTTAATGAATTGGTCGCGCGGTGTGGTCTGGAATCGAACGGCGCACCGGAATTTTCGGAAAATGGTATACTGAAATATCCGCTTCACGGACACATTCAGAACACTCCCGCGAATGAGCTTCAGCTGGAAATTGACCCGGAACGAGAAGAAATCCGCCTAACGGGCTACATCGATGAAGGTCGGCTTTTCTTTAACGCGCTGACGCTGAAAAGTGTCGTGACAATTCCATTTTCTGGAGCGTCTTTTAAGGTAGATGATACGATCATAAATCGGTCAGAACGGTCGGCCGAACTGGAACTTCTTTATCACGTAAACATCGGTCAGCCGGTGGCAGATGATGGGGCCCGGATAGAGATTCCATTTAAGAAACAGGTTCCGCGCTGCTCATGGGCGGCAAAGAATCAGAAAGAGTATATGAAATACCATGCTCCGGTCGTCGGAGAACCAGAAATGTGTTATTTTTACGAGTTATCAGCCGATGACGCGGGAAATACGCAGACTTTCCTCCATAACCCTGTTGGGAATTTCGGCATCGCTCTCGCTTTTAATAAGAATGAGTTTCCGTATTTCTGTCAGTGGAAAGCCCAGCACGGAGCTGCTGACGGTTACGTGACGGGCATGGAGCCGTGTATTAATTTCCCGAACACGCGGAGTTTCGAGCAGAAGAATGGACGTGTGGCAGTTCTGAATTCTGGAGAATCACGCCATTTCGGGCTGGAATTTCGTTTCGCAACGGATGCTCAGCAAGTTCAGAAGGAAATAGAAAAAGTCGCGGAGCTTCAGACATTTTCACCTAACCCGGAAATTAGAACCGAACCAACACTGGAATGGTGTGAATAGAAAGAAAAGTACATACGAATCATGCAAAATATGAAAAATATGTAAAAGAGTTTTTTAATGGAGAAGTATGAGAGGGAAATAATTGTAAAAATGTTTCCTATCTTATGAATGTTAATCTTTTCGTGAAATGACCTCTTGGGGAGAAACCATTTTTGCAAAATAGGTTTCTCCCTAAACCTCTCTCCCAAAAAAACATTTAATTGTAATCTTCGATTGCTTGTTTCTTATATTTATTTTATGAATGGTAACGGAATTACTTTTACTTATAGCTCACCATTTCTTTCAAAAAATAGAAGTGGACTATCAGGCAAAATCTTTGAATATCTTGTAAAATTATTGTAAAAATGGTCCCGGAATGCTTGACTTTCTTCATCCCTCAAATTACAATAAAATTAAAATGAAAATGTTTGTTATTTTTATTTTAATTTACGGCAATTTAAAAATCAACCAATTTCAGGAGAGTTAACTATGAAAAAGAAAGTGACCAGCACGAATTGGGGTTTCCTAGAGACTGAATCCCGAGAGTGGACGCAGTCCGCGTTGATTTCAGAAGAAACGCGCAACGAAATTCTGAATCGGTATGAGTTGATTTCGAGTGAGCGGAAGTTACAGTTTCCTGTTTCCGTGGATATACTACTACTTGGACCATACGAAAACTCCCGACACGTTACAGAGATTTCATGAAATTGGCGTAATCCTTCCGAATTGCGTCGTTATCTTGACTGCGATAGGATTTATAATGCGCGGCGTAAGAAAAAAAAGAATGTCTATTTATTTTTCAGGTGTTATTTACCTTTTAATCTGGGTTTTCGCGAAGTATTCCAAGATATATTGGAAAGAGACGGACGCAATTTTCCTTGCAAGCATCATTTTCCTCCTAACCGCCGTCGCACTGTTCGGTTTCGCGTATCTCTGGAGCGTTCTGAAACCGGATTCAATTAAAATGGAAGAAAAAGAAGAGGATTAAGAAGTTTGCGCAATTGAGTAGATTGAGCAAATAAAGAGAATGCAGAAAACGCAGAAAGTGAGGCGTAAATCATGGAAAACGGGAACATGAGCCAAAATAAAAACAAAAACCAAAATAAAAACGAAACGTCAAGCCGAAAAAGATGGGTTCTGATGGCGATTTTCCTTCAATTCGCGCTGATTCTCGGCTCGGTCGGCGTGTATTACTGGCAGGAATGGAGTGCAGTCATAGAAATTAAGGTCGTTGCGAAGGTGTTTCCGCATCGTTCACTTCACGAAAGAAATCAGGTACGATTAAAATGTGATTTTCATCACGCACCTCCTTCTGATGAAAAGCCCGCAGTTGCCGCAAACGACGCAGAAAGACCGAAACATGAGACGCAGAATTTACATCTGTTAAACCGTCGGAATTATCTGTCCGGGAAACCGATTTTTGCGGTTCTGGAACGTGGTAAGGACGGAAAACAGTGGGAATTTGCCTATTATTCAGATAAAATGCCAGAGAAAAACCAGCCGGAATCAGAAACGCTTATGATATGCGGACGGTTTATGGGTAAATACCGCGATTCCCTCCAATTTGGCACAGAACGGTTATCGGTTACGGAGGAGGAATTCTGTCGTGTTAAGCGCGATTCGAAATACTTACGTGCGGAAGTCACGCTCTCGATCAGCGCACGGGGACGAGCACGGGTAAAAAATTACCGTCTTTTGGATCTTCGTAAGGAAATCGAATTTGCACCAACGGTGTTGAAGTAAATTTTTATGAAAAGAACGTTGAAACTTCCTTGACAAGAAGCAAGAAATTGTTTATAATAGGAAAAAATGACCTAAAATTGTGACTTTTTTTTCGAGGAGAAAATGATGAATTATACCTATCGTACGACGGGCGTGTGTGCAAGCGCTGTATCTTTTGACTTGACGGACGGCGTGGTGTCGAACGTCGCATTCCACGGTGGTTGCCCCGGGAATCAGCTCGGAATTGCGAGCCTGGTTCAGGGACAGAATGTAGACACGGTGATTGAGCGATTGCGTGGAATTCGGTGTGGCGGAAAACCGACTTCGTGCCCGGACCAGTTAGCGTTGGCGTTGATAAAGGCGAAAGAAGAGAAGTAAACATACATAAAAAACAAAAAAAGCAAGCAATCGAAGATTACAATTAAAAGTTTTTTTGGAAATTTTTAATCCCGACGTCACCTGAAATTTTGCTTCGCCGTCGTTACGCGTTGCGAAACGACTTGCGGAAGGACCACCTGACGCGATACGGTAATTTGATAGTTTTCAGGTCTGGGGGAGACCTATTTTGCAAAAATGATCTCTTCCATGGATGTAACGACATTCCGGGTAGAAAGTTCCTCCCGAAAGGTGGAATCTTGCGTTGGTGTTTAGGTTCAGCCTCCCCTTTTAGGGGAGGTCACCGAAGGGGGATGGGTAGAAATCTTCGTAAAACGTTTCAGAATCGGTATTCTGCAATTCATCCCCGCCCCCTCCCCTAAAAGGGAGGCGATTCACTTAGATGCTATTCACTTAATCGTAATCTTCGATTGTTTGTTTTTCGAGATTTTTTATTTTTTACTTTCATTTGGTTTTATCATGGATACAAAATTCGTATTTTTTGACCTCGGCATGGTCCTCCTTCATTTCGACTTTTCCGTCGCGGCGCGTCGGCTTGATGAATTGACCGGTCTGGACGGTTGGGATATTTTATCTGCGACGCTGGCAACAACGAATCCGATTTGCGAAGCGGTCGAAACCGGGAAAATGACGGCGGAGGAGATGTATCAGTGGGTGTGCGAGACATTCGGAATGACGCTTTCACAGAAGAATTTTGAGACGGTGCACAGTAACATTTTCACGCCGATACCGGAAACGTGGGAGTTGGTACGAGAACTGAAACGAGAAAGGTTCCGTGTCGGGATTCTGTCGAATGTCTGCGAGACGCACTGGGAATTCTGCCGTCGGAAATGGCCGGAACTGTTCGAGTTGTTCGACGTACCGTTGGGGAGTTTTGAACTGGGAGCGCGAAAGCCGGGACGGGAAGTTTACACCCTCGCCGCCACTCGTGCCGGGGTGAAGCCGGAAGAAATCATCTTTTTCGACGACCGACCGGATAACGTCGCAGGCGCTGCCGCCGTTGGTTACCGTGCACACATTTTTACCACTACCGATAACGCACGAGAAACACTCCGCGAATGGGGTGTGTTGCCGTAAATCGCGATTCATTTCACACAGGAAAAGAACCATGGCATACGATGAAAATCATCAGAACGGCGTCGCGTACGAGATGCGATATGGAGAATTGCGGATTTCGCCGGCGGAGACGGTCATTCCGTCTTTTTGTTTCTGAGATCGGGACGACATAACCTCAGTAACGATTCCCCCAAGCGTGACGGAAATCAAGGGAAACGCCTTTTTTAATTGCAAGAACTTGACGTCCGCGACCATTCAGGGAAATGGCTTGACGCTGGCGGCTGCAGCTTTCGCGAACTGTGAGCGTTTAACCTCCGTGACCATTGTGGAAGGGGTGGCGGAAATCGACGGAGGCGCGTTTTTGGGGTGTAATGCGCTTGCCGAAATTTTCGTTGCGGAGGAAAATCCGAATTATAAGAGCGTGGACGGCGTGCTCTTTACGAAAGACGGAAAAATACTGCTTGCGTATCCGCCGGCGTTACGGGACAATGAAGATTATCAGGTTCTCGAGGGCGTGACCGTCATTGAAAGAGCCGCGTTTTCGTCCGCTCGTATCCGAGACGTGACGTTTCCAGAGAGGCTGACGGTGATTAAAAGAGAGGCGTTTTATAATTGTCGCAGATTGGAAACCCTCTTTTTCCCGGAAAGCCTGATAGAAATAGGAAGGTGGGCGTTGGGTGCTTGTCACCATTTAAAAGATTCAATTATTCCTCTATTCCTCCCAAAGTGACGGAAATCGGGAAAAATGCGTTTTTTGACTGTCACCAATTAACGATTTTCGGAATAGAAAACTCCGTGGCGAAAGATTACGCGTATCGTTTTAATCACCGTTTCACTGCGATGGACGATTGCTAGGATGCGGATGTTTAACTGAAAAGGTTGAAAATGTGAAAGTGTCGTAAAATGTAAAATACGGAATGAAACCTTGGTTTTTACGGAGGGAATTATTTACACATTCTGTTTTAGGATTCATTGCCGAAACGCCAAGCTCCGTAGGAGCGTCATGTAATAACCGTGGGTTTACACCCACGGTTGTTACATTTGACCGCTATGCGGTCGGATGATGGCGTTTCACCGTCTATTATGAATGCGTATGAGATATTCAGGTTAAAAGGGGAGGCTAATTTCGTAATAGGATGATGAAAGAATTTAAAATATACCAAGTACTGAAAACGTTTACGCTAATCGGTTTCGTCTGTCTTGCATCCTTTTTTTCCGTGTCTCATGCACAGGCGGAAGAATTAGGTGACTGTGGATTGGTGGCAGTGCAGACTCAGACGGGGATTTTTCTGTCATGGAGAGTTTTCGCGGATGATTCGCCAGAAACGTCTTTCGAAATTTTTCGGGACGGAAAGTCCGTTACGCGTGTTACTCCAGAACAGGGGACCAACTGGTTGGACGCGGAAGGGAAGACGGATTCTCGGTACTCCGTGATTCCGATTTTTGATGGTACCGTAAATTCTGGAGATACAATACATTCTACAGATACCGTAAATTCCACGCCTTCTGCGAAAGATTCGCGTTCAGTGGGTGTGTGGGGAAATGGTTTTCTCACGCTCACGCTGGACCGTCCGGAAGCGCAGGTAATGCCTGACGGCTCGGTGTGCACGTACGCGCCGAATGACATGAGCGTCGGGGACCTGAACGGCGACGGAAAACTGGAACTGGTAGTAAAATGGTATCCGAGCAATGCGAAAGACAACGCGCATACGGGTTATACCGGTCGGACATTCTTCGACGCTTACACCCTTGATGGAGAGCGTCTCTGGAGAATCGACCTTGGCGTAAATATCCGTGCTGGAGCGCATTACTCACCGTTTTTGGTCTGGGATTTCGACGGTGACGGGTGTGCGGAATTGATGGTCAAGACGGCAGACGGAACCGTGGACGGAATGGGAAAGGTTATCGGGAATCCGACGGTAGATTATCGGATGAAAGAAGGGAAAATAACCGGGAAAATCCTCGACGGACCGGAGTTTCTCACCGTGTTTGACGGACGGACAGGATGCGCAGTAGATACCGTAGATTATGTTCCTCCGCGTGATGTCGTGGACGCAAAACAGTGGGGCGACGATTACGGAAACCGGATAGACCGATTTCTCGCTGCGGTGGCATTTCTGGATGGAAAGCGTCCGAGCGCGATTTTTACACGAGGATATTACACCGTTGCGTATGTTGCCGCTTTCGATTTTGATGGAAAGAAACTCAGTCTGCGATTCCTGCACAAGAGTGAAACGCCGGGAGAGGGACTGTATGGGGAAGGAAACCATAATGTAGCGGTCGGAGACCTAGACGGTGACGGTTGCGACGAGCTGGTTTTCGGCGGAGCGGCTCTCGACCATGATGGAACGGTTCTTTATCGCACGGGGCTAGGGCATGGTGACGCGATTCATCTCGGTGATTTTGCTCCCGACCATCCCGGATTGGAGGTTTGGTGCGTCCACGAAGCGAAAAACTGTCCATTCGGGTGTGAACTTCGTGAGGCAGGAACAGGGAAGATTCTCTGGGGGGTTCCCTCGGAGCGTGATGTTGGACGTGGGGTTGTAGCGGATATTGTCCCGGAAATTCGTGGTCATGAGTGCTGGTCCAGTGCCCATCCTTCCGTGTTGGACTGTCAGGGAAATCCGCTGTTTCCGAAAAAACGGATTGCGTGTAACTTCAGGATTTTTTGGGGAGAGGAACCGTATGACTTCCTGCTGGACGGAACGAAAATAATGCGCTACACCCCGACCGGAATGGAGACGGTTATTGATTTTCGCGACTTTAACACTTCTGGTTCCGTGAACGGTAGTAAAGCGAATCCGTGTCTGTTGTGTGACCTGCTCGGCGACTGGCGCGAAGAAGTGATTTTTTATAATGCGGAAAACACTGCGGAAATTAACATTTTTACCACTTCCATACCGACGCGGACACGGATACCGTGTTTGATGTTGGACCATATTTACCGTCTTGCCATTGCGACGCAGAATGTGGGTTATAACCAACCGCCACACTATACGGGAAAAGAAGTAAAAAAGTAAAAACAGAAAAAAAGAAAGCGTTCGCAGAACGTGATTAAAGGTTTTTTGAAAATTTTTAATCACGGCGCTGTGTATCATCTCACTTCATCGTCGTTGCGCGTTGCGAAATGACTGCT
>JAUNAI010000487.1 GCA_030527705.1 Planctomycetia bacterium
AAAAATCTCTCGATGATGAAACGCTCGGCAACTCTTCAACTTTCTCTTCTGATACGTTTTTCGGCGTATCTTTTACGGTCTCTCTTTCCGTTTCCTCCTTTTTCACCATTCCCGGAACTGGTGGTGCTGATGGAATATTTATGCCTCCCGGAATCGGTGGAGCAGGGGGGATACGCATGTTTCCCGGAATCGGCGGAGCTGATGGGATACTTATTTTCCCTGGAACTGGTGGCGCAGCTGGAATCACTCCGGTAAATATTTTGGGTGTAGATGACATTCCAGAAACTCCGAGTCCCTGTATATTCGGCGACAGCGTACCCGACACATCCGCACCACAGTCCGAAAACGGACACTGTTGCGCATAATCCGGTATCTCACGCTGGCATTTGGGACATTTTTTCATCACACACCTCAATTAATAATAAATACTATCTACCGAAAACTGTGGAAATAATAGGGGATCTCTTAATTCTCCAGAAAACGTCCCTGTGACAGCACCTCACCGAAGTTCTCAATCTCACGGAAATGTCCGCAATCACCGAGCAACGGCTCATATTCTTCCCGGAACTGAGGCCGACAGAAAACATCTAACATCACCCGATTTTCCTGTAACATTTTCCCCACCGCAACCGCGTCCATCTTTCCATCCACTGCTGTGGGGTGAAACGTCTGGTCCGTCACCAGATAAAACCGAATTGCGTGCCCTTCCGAGTCTTTTTTCACCTTTTCTATCGCGTACATCAGCGCGTCCAGCGACGATTCCGGCAAGTCACCTCCATCAAAACGCGCGACTTTCTCAACCGTTTCATAAAAACGCGTTACATCTTCCGTGAAATCGCTAATCGAAATCCAGTTTCCGCCTCTTACCGCGTCGCCGAAACCGACCAGCGCAAAACGTGGCGTGACCGACTGTTCTTTCAGCTTCACCGCAAATTCCTGACACTTTTCCTTCAACGCCTGAATCGACGAATCCATCGACTCCGTCGTATCCATCAGAATCACGATATCCACTACATTCGACGTCGGACATTCAATCGTCTCCGACACTCGACGTGCCCCCTTCCGGCTCCATAACGTCACCTGAATCGGCTCACCCGGCACATAATTCCAGTTCCACGACTGTCGATCCTCACACGCTTTCTGATAATCATAAATCAGATCCGTTTTCATCTTCCCTGAAATACGCGAGCAATGTACACGCCCCGGCGTCACAACACGGTAAGATATTTCCACCTGTCCCTGATTTCCCCGGTTCTGCGTGACCGAAACATCTTCAAGAACCGCATAACGCCCAACCGTATAATAATGCACCTGTTTCAGAACATATCCCAGAAGCAGCAGAACCGCCACCAGTACCAGAATTAGTACCCAAGACCGACGCGCAAGCTGTAACGAGTCCCGGTTCAGTCGGTTTTTCAGCGCGAGTAATCTCTGTAACCGCTCCGCAACCTCACCACCTTCTAAGTTCCCATCACTCTCCGAGTGTTCGGCCCCCTCACCTTTTTCTGCTTTTTCCGTACCATCTACGTTTTCCGAGTCTACTGGATTCTTTCCCGCCTCCACATCCGTTGCATTTCTAGAACCTTCGCGAATTTCACCATTCTGAGAACCACCGACTTTCTGAGTATCTTCTCCTAACGTTTCCATGTTCCCCTGAATGCCACCACTTCCATGCATAGTGGAATTTTTCTGCGTACCAGAGTTTTTCTGCGTACCGGAGTTTCCTTGCGCACCCATATTTTCCGACGTACCCGAAATCGGCGACGTTTCCATTTTCACCGGACGCATACCACCTACCGGAGGAGGTGTAACCAGTGATGAACGATGTATTTTTTCTGGTTTTACCATTTCCGTTCCTGTTTAATCGCTGAGGGACACCGCCCGCAGACGCTTCTGAATCTTCCGTAACAACTCACCTTCCGCCAGTTCAGACGCACGC
>JAUNAI010000135.1 GCA_030527705.1 Planctomycetia bacterium
GGTTCCGGTAAAGAAAGTGACGAAAATAGAGCCGATTGCGCCAGAAATGCCTGCGCCAACGGTTACGCCGAGTGTGTCTGCATCGGTACCTGCTCCAGCTTCCACATCGGTCACGGTTCCAGAACCTACTTCGAGCGTTACACCTCCACCGATGCCGAACGTAGCGGACCCTGTGATGTACTCGCGTCCGCCGAAACCGCTTGTTCCGATGGACGTTCCGTCCGGTAGCACGAAGAAAAAGGCTATGCCTCTTCCGATGGGTCAGTCGACAAGTCGTTTCGGAAGTTAAGTTATAAGAGAAAGATATTTCTATATCCGACGCACTATAAAATTTCACTTTCGGTAGTCATTTCGCGCTACAGAAATGACTACCGAAAGGACCGTCCTGTCTTGAATTTTCAAGTGGAATCAGTATAAACATGAAGGTGCCTTAGATAGTTATATTCTATCAAGGCACTTTCTTTTATTATAATTTTGGAGAAAATTTGTCGGAAATTTGCCTTAATGGAACAAAAATAAGGGTGGGGGGCCTTGTAATGGTTACGGAAATGGGTATAATACAAGTCTAATACTTTTTTATTACTGTTTTAGAGCTTCTGGAAGCTAACGTCGACACTCAGTTTCCGAAGTTCGGGATAATTCCGACTCATTCAGTATTCGCTTAAAGCTCTCCCGCGCTGTGCAGAAGACAGCCAACAGGTTAGCCTGAAGATTCAACGGAGTGAGATGGACTTTTTCACAAGGAGTATCAAAATGGCTCGTATCGTCGTACTTGATTCGATTTCTCAGGATGGTCTTAACCTTCTGGAAGCTGCGCCCGGTATCGAATATGAAGTGAAAACCGGTCTGAAAGGCGAAGAACTTCGCAATACGCTGATGGAATTCGACGGCGCGATTTGCCGTAGTGGTGTAAAACTGACCGCCGACATTCTGGAAGGTAACACGCGTTTGAAGGCGATTGCTCGCGCAGGCGTCGGTACCGACAACATCGATAAAAACATGGCAACCCGTCAGGGAATGATTGTCATGAACACTCCGAGTGGGAATACTCTCTCTACCGCGGAACATGCGTTGGCTCTTATTTATGGTCTTTCCCGTTACGTCGCTCCGGCGAATCAGGCGTTGGTGGAAGGTCGTTGGGACAAAAAACTCTTCACTGGTACCCAGTTAGCTGGCAAAACGCTCGGTATTATCGGTCTGGGACGTATTGGTCGGACGATTGCGATTCGTGCGCGTGCGATGGAAATGAAACTTGTCGGATATGACCCCTTCCTTTCCGATGCGATGGCGGAAGAACTTGGCGTGAAAATGTTCTCGTCGTACCGTGACATGTTACCGTACTGTGATTATCTGACGGTTCACACTCCGTTGACCGACGAAACACGCGGAATGATTTCTTTCGACGAGATTAAGATGTTGCCGAAAGGCGCGCGTCTGATCAACTGCGCTCGCGGTGGTATTTATGATGAAGCTGCTCTGATTGACGGTCTGGATAGTGGCCATCTCGCGGGTGTTGCACTTGACGTGTTCCCGTCGGAACCGTGCACGTCTAATCCGCTGTTTGGTCGCAAAAATGTTCTCTGCACTCCGCATCTCGGTGCGAGCACTGCAGAAGCTCAGACGAATGTCGCTTTGGAAGCGGTTGAACTGTTGATTGATTACTTCACGACCGGCACGATTAAATCTGCTGTGAATATGGCTCCGTTGGATGGTAAAACGCTTGCGGAAATGCGTAGCCATCTGGCGTTGGCGTGGCGCTTGGGTCTTATGGCCTCGCAGGTCGAAAAAGGCAGAATTTCCCGTTGTGCGATTTCCTATCGTGGCGAAGCTGCGAAAAAGGTTACATCGCTGATTACCGGTGCTTTCGCTGCTGGTCTTCTCACCAACGCGACGGGTGGTGAATCCAACATTATTAATGCGAAGATGTTGCTGAAAGAACGTGGCATCGAAGTTACGGAGAATAAATCGAGTGAATCCGGCACGTTCAGCACGCTCATCAGCGTTGAAGTCACGACGGAAACTGGTACGACGACGCTCTCTGGTACCCTGTTCGGAAATAGCATGGCGCGTTTAGTTCGCGTTAACGATTTCCATCTTGAAGCGTATCTTGACGGAAACCTCTGTCTGTTCCTGCATGATAATGTTCCGGGCGTTATCGGCGCAGTTGGAAACATTTTCGGTCGTAATGATGTGAATATCGAGCAGCTTTCTGTAAGCCGTGTAGATTGCCAGGGTGATGGAAAAGCGCTGGGAGTTTTGGGACTGGATGCTGTTCCGCCGGTCAATGCTCTGAGTGAACTTCAGAAAGTCAATGGTGTTACGAAAGTCATGTGTGCCACGCTTCCGGATGCCGCGGAACTCCCGGCTTGGTTGTAATCTGACTGGGTTCATAAATTTTTTGAAGTGAATATTTCAAAATAAAAATCAAACGGCAGGTTTTTGTTTGGGTTTCAGACAGAAATTCTGCCGTTTTTGAAAAATTTTTAGGAAAGTCTCTTGATTTTCTTAAAATTTTGTGTATACTAAATAATGACATTCTTGTGAATGTCGAACTATTCCCAAATCCCACCCCATTTTATGTGTCACTCCTCATCGAATGTCGGCACATAAACCCCAATTTTACTTTTCAGGAGCCAGCAACATGTCAGAAGGCGATTTCCAGGACAAGAGCCGGGAAGGTTTTTCCGTGTCTCCGTCCCAGCATTATGCCGAGTCGTATGATTCGGATAACCCTCGTGAGTCTATGTCCGATGAATGTAATCCGCGTGAAAATGCGGAGCAAAATGCGAACGAGCGGGAATATCATGATTCGGAAAGTTCGGAAGCAGAAATTTCCCGTCGCAAGCCGATTTCGCGTCCCTTAATTTCGGGCCGAAGTTCTGTTCCGTATGATTCTGTGTCACCGCGTGGAGGGAGTTCTTTCTCGCGTATTTCGCCGGGATATTCCAAAAATCGACAACCATCGCAGTTCGGAAGTGGACTGGGAATGGATGAAGAATTGGGAATCCGAAGTGAGGAAGATTCTTCTTCTGAGGTTCCGACAGATGAATATGTTTCGGATAATCGTGATGATTTCGATCGTCCAGTGCGTGGTTATGGTTCCGATTTTTCTCGTGAAAACCGTGGCTATATACCTAGCGGAAGACGTCCATTCCGTCGTCAGGAAGACGGTGTCTGGAGTCGTGGTGGAAATAGCGGAAATACTGGAAATGAAGGAGATGAAAACGCGGACGGCATAGTGAATGCTGGTAGTGATGGTATAAATCGCGATTATCGTGGTGATTACCGGGATGAGAATCGTGGAGAAAATCGCGGTGAATATCGGAATGATTACCGTGGTGGTGAGCGTCCTGGGCGTCGGCCGTATGGTGGTTATCGGAATAGCTATGGTGGCGGACACAGTGGCGGTTATGGAAATAACGGTGCTCGAACTGGTTACAGGAATAATGGTAATTACCGGGAAGGTTATGGAAATAACGGCGGTGAGTGGCGCGGTCCGGATGGCGGCATGAATTCTGGATATGCTGGCCGAAATGGTTATGGAGGACGTCCGCGTCGCCGAAATACAGACGGTTATAGTACTTATAATCCGGCTTTTCCAGAGACGATGGGTGGGCGTTCTCATAAGGAGCCACTTTCGTTGGCGGAAGAAATTGCGGAGGAAATGAGCCGTGGTCATAATGGAGAAGCGAGTAACGAAATGTTACTGCGTAATGAGTCCATCGCTCATCTTCAGAAGTTGTCGATGGCTGAGTTGATTGCGGAGGCGCGTCGTTATGAAATCGGGATTCCTGATGAAGAACATGCGGAACGACAGGAAATCATTTTCACGATTCTGAAGGAAAAGATTAAGTTGAACGGGTTACTGTACGGTGAGGGAACATTGGAAATCCTGCCGGACGGTTTCGGTTTTTTACGGAGTAAGGATTTCAATTACGCGTCCTGTCCGGATGATATCTATGTATCACCGAGTCAGATACGCCGTTTTGGGCTGAAAACTGGGACAATTGTGTCAGGGCAGATTCGGCCACCGAAGGAAAATGAACGCTATTTTGCGCTTCTACGTGTGGAGGCAATTAATTTTCAGGACCCGAACGAGTTTTCGCGGAAGAAACATTTTGATGATTTAACGCCGACACATCCGACGGAACGACTTCGGTTGGAGGCGGATTCTGAGGAAATCGAGACACGCGTACTTGACATGATGGTTCCGATTGGTTTCGGACAGCGTGGATTGATTATAAGTCCTCCGCGTGCGGGAAAAACGACGCTTCTGAAGAATATTGCCCATGCTGCGTTGAAGAATTATCAGGATCTGTATGTTTTTATTCTTCTGATTGACGAGCGTCCGGAAGAAGTGACTGACATGCGGAAACAGATGAAGGAGCAGAATTGTGAAGTGGTCTGTTCAACGTTCGACGAGCCGATGATGCGTCATACGCAGGTTGCGGAAATGGTGCTTGAGAAAGCGAAACGGATGGTTGAATATGGACAGAATGTAGTGATTCTGCTGGATTCTATCACGCGGTTGGCTCGTGCATGGAATATGGATACGCCTCCGGGGGCGCCACCGATTCAGGGACTTGAGCCGGGGTCGTTGCAGATTCCGAAACGGTTTTTCGGTTCCGCACGCTGTGTAGAAGAGGGTGGGTCGTTGACGATTCTGGCGACTGCGTTGACGGAAACGAATAGTGCTGTGGACGACACGATTCTGGAAGAGTTTCAGGGGAACGGAAATCTGGAAATTGTGCTGGATCGGCGACTAATGGAACAGCGTGTCTGGCCGGCGATTGATCTGGGCCTGAGTGGGACGCGACGAGAAGAAATGTTGCTGACAACGGAGGAATTTCAGGCGATTTCCCAGTTGCGACGGTTGTTGTCTGAGTTGAATCCGGTCGACGCGATGGATATGCTGACGAATCGGTTACGAAAAACGAAGACGAACGCAGAATTTTTAGCAGGAATTAGTGGAAATGAAGCGGAAATCGTTCAGGCCGTACAGGAAGTGCAAAATGCGGAGGCTGCGGAAGAGGTGGAGGCTGCAGGAAATGCGGAAAGCACAGGAAACGTGGAAAGTATAGGAAGCACGAAAAGTGTAGAGAGTGCGGAAAGCATAGACTGCACGAAAGATGAAACGGATTCGGAAGCGGATTCGGACGTGACGCAAGATTAAAAATCGTCTGGCCGATAAAGAAAATAGAGAAAATAAAGAAAATCATAATTAAACAGGAAGGATTAGACCGAAAATGACGGTTTTTGAAGGAAAACTGAACCCGAGCGTGAGCGGACGAATCGGCATCGTGGTTGCTCGTTTTAACGAGACGATTACGAATCGGCTTTTACAGGGTGCGTTGAAGAAATTTGCGGCGTGTGGCGTTTCGGAAGAATGTATCGACGTGTTTTATGTGCCGGGAACGTTCGAGATTCCGACAGTTTCCGGAAAATTGCTCCAGAAAGCGGAATATGCGGGAGTTTTGGCACTCGGAGCAGTGATTAAGGGGGAAACGTCCCACGATGAACATATTAATCGCGCAGTCAGTCTGATGTTCGCGAAACAGGGAGCAGAATCGGGGAAACCGGTGATGTTCGGTGTGTTAACGTGTAATAACGTGGAACAGGCTCTCGCACGCAGTGCGGAAGATGACGCAGTTCAGGACAAGACGCAGAAGGCACACCTCGGAAATAAGGGTGCGGACTGCGCGGGTGCGTTACTGGAAATGCTTGACCTGATGTCGAAAATTGGGTGAGAGTTAGGGGTTTTAATCGCGACTACGTCGCTTGTATTTAGGGTATTTTTATGTTAATCGACAAGAATCGCCGTGCGCGTACTGTGGCTCTTCAGGTGTTATTCAGTAATGAAATTAATCCGGAACAGCTTCCGCCGGACGAAATGATTCGGGAGCGGGTACGGAATGATATTGAGCAGATTCGGTACGCGAATCGACTAATTGACGGCGTGACCATCCGGAAAAAGGAACTGGATGAACAGATTGAGGCGGTTCTGGAAAACTGGAAGTTTTCACGGTTGGCGTCGACAGATAAAAATGTATTGCGCATCGCGGTTTATGAGCTGATGAACGTCCGCGAGCCGGTCGCGATTCTCATGAATGAAGCGATTGAAATTGCGAAAGAATACGGTGACAAAAAATCCGGCGGTTTCGTGAATGGCGTGCTGGATAAAATCCGGAAAAATCTGGAAGCACAGAATTTACTCGCTGCGATTCCTGTAGAACGCGGGGAATGATGAGATTGTGAAAAGGTAAATGAGGTTTTAGGGTAAACGCCAACGCCGAATTTTACCCTACCGGGAGAAATCGGCTACCCGTAGAGAATTTACGTCTGTGGGGAGACAACATTTTGAATGTTGTTTTCTCCCCAGACTGTACCACAAAAAATTTCAAAAACTTCTTGATCGTGACTGCGTCGCAGGTATTTATTGAGTTTTTATAGATTTTGTTGTCAATAAGGAATAATCATGGGACTTTTCGGAGCTATTAAACGCGGACTGGAAAAAACGAAACAGATTCTGAATACGGACATCCGTGACCTTTTCAAGAAGGAAGGGCGACTGGTCGATGATGCGTTTTTGGAAGAGCTTTTCGCCATGCTGATTAAGACGGATATGGGTGTGGAAGCCGCGCGAGAAATCCGGGAACAGACGGCAAAAGAGTTCCGTGGGCGTGTCGTGTTTATGGACGACTTGACCGGGTCGGTGAAGGAAAAGCTGAAGGAAATTATGCGTCAGGATGCTGCGCCGATTGAGTTGGTGGAAAAAGGTCCAACTGTCGTGATGGTGTGTGGCGTGAATGGGAGCGGGAAAACAACTTCCATCGCGAAACTGACGAAAATGTTCCGTGATCAGGGAAAAACGGTCGTTTTAGGTGCGGCGGATACGTTCCGAGCTGCGGCGGTCGAGCAACTGACGGTCTGGTCTGGGCGTCTCGGAGCGGAAATTATTACCGGCGCACCTGGATGTGACCCTGCAAGCGTTGCGTATAAGGCGGTCGAGACGGCTGTGGCGAAAAACGCGGACGTGTGCATCGTCGATACGGCTGGACGGTTACAGACGCAGGTGAATCTCATGAGAGAACTGGAGAAAATTCATCGGGTAATCGGGAAAGTTTTGCCGGATGCTCCGCACGAGACACTGTTGGTGCTTGATGCGACGACGGGGCAGAATGGAATCAGCCAGGCGAAACATTTTACTGAGTCGGTTCACTGTAGTGGTCTGATTCTCGCGAAATTGGATGGAACGGCGAAAGGCGGTTGTGCTGTGGCGATTCGGAAACAGGTGAATCTGCCGGTAAAATATATCGGCGTCGGAGAACAGGCGACGGATTTCGCGTTATTTAATCCGGACGAGTATGTGGACGCGATGTTCGCGGAATGAAAAGATAGGAAAAATGGTGAAAATGAAACGTGCCCATTAAATCTCCCACAGATCTCACAGAATTACAGAGACTTTTTTAAGAATGAACCTACTGTGAGAGATTTAATGGAGTGTGTTTTTCTTGTAATTTCTAAAACTTTAATTTTTCTTCCTGAAAATAATCAATTTTAATCAAAAAAGCAAAAATTCTCGAAAATTACTCTTGCCTGAATCGGAGGGATTGTGTATTAATTCCATAATGTGTAAATTTCTCCAATGATATTTATTCCCGACACACTCAAAAATGTCGTTTTTCCGTTGTTACGCGTTGCAGAAACGATTACCGGAAGGAGTGTCCTTCCCTGAATTTTCATGTGTGATTGGTATAATGTTAGTTGGTAGGGATTTAGCGTCGGTGAGAAATCGACGCGGACGGGTAAAAAAATAAGAGAGAAATCCTTTTCCGTGAGACCGTTCATGATTCGAACGCAAGCTGAAAATTTAATATCCGAGACTTTTTTGAAAGAAACTTCAGATTCCGTGAATTTTCGGGGAAATATGACCTGTGAAAATAACGGAAGTGTGGGGGAAAGTACCGTTTTGCGTAAGATGAATGAAGAATGGAAGCGGAATGAAGATACGAGTTGGAACACCTGGCGTATGGCAAGCGTGGCGCATCGAGCAGATAGAGCATATAGAACGTGTGTGACGAGTAGAAAATGCAGTTTTATTCTTTTCTTGGTGGTAAGTCTGTGGGGAATTGCGGTAATTTCAGAGATTACTGAAATTACAGGACAGAACGGAGTATGTGCACAGACGCCGATGCCGGGAGTTGGGTTACCAGATGAAAATGCCGCGAATATCCAGCCGGGAATGTTTAATCCGGAAGGAAATTTCGCGAATGCCATGGTTACTGAGGGAAATCCGGGAAGTACCGGAAATGCTGCGGGAAATAACGTGGGAAATGGTTCCGGAAATGTCGGAAATTTAGCTGGAAACGCGGAGAATACGCAGTCACCGAGTGCATTTTTACGGTCACAGAATGGAAATTCTCTGGGAAGTGATGAACTGATTTCAGGGGGAAATCGAGCAGATACAGCGTTACCGGAAAGTCATGCGATGGAAATTGCTCCGGTAAATCAGAGCGTTGGAGGGAGTACGGAAGCGTTGCTGACATCTGGCGGTCAGGGAGCGGATGAGTTACCGGCCACGGCTGATGTGAGTGAAATGGTGATGGCTCCGGCGGAAGAAGCTCCCACGTCGTTACTGGATGGTGTAGAATCCCGATTGACGCGTGGTGGCGAACATGAAGGGAAAGAGGTTATAGACGTTCAGATTCTTGGAAATGAGCGTTATACGACGGAAAAAATCATGCAGCAGATTCTTCTTCGGCCGGGACATAAGTTCCGCGCGACGGGGCTGGATGATGATATTTTAAGATTAAATCAGTCACGGTTATTTACGCTGGTCGAGCCGTATATTCGGTCAGTGCCGGGCGGAGTGATTGTGATTTTTAAGGTACAGGAACGGCCGGTAATGCGGTATCTGCGTTTTCAGGGAAACGGCTCAATGATGATTGGGCGGTTGGAGAAGGAATGCGGATTGGTGCCGGGGAAACCGTTCAGTCCGTATGATGTGGAAGAGGGACGCAAGAAGGTCGAGACGTTTTATAACTCGAAAGGTTATACGCGTGCATCGGTGAAGACGATTCAGGGGGATCAGAAGGGGGACCCAGGTGTGATTTATCTGGTGAATCCTGGTCCGAAATTACGGATTAAGAAAACGGACTTTATCGGAAACACGATTGCATCGGATGCACGACTGAAGACGGTAATTCAGAGTAAACCGGGATTTATGCGGATTTTCCGAGGTGAATTGCAGGAAGAAGCTCTTCAGAATGATATTCGGGCACTTGAGGATTATTATCGGCGTCTGGGTTTTTTCTATGCGCGGATTGGTCGTCGAGTGATTCGGACCAGTGAAGATGGCTGGAATGAGGTAACGTTCGTGATTCATGAAGGGCCGCAGGCGCATATTCGGGAAATCCGTTTCGTGGGAAACTCGCAATTTGACGCGTCCATGTTACTGGAAGATATGAAGGTTTTCGAGGGAAAACCGTATAATAAGGACCGACTCGACATGAGTATCATTAAGGTCCGCCGGCGTTATGGACGTGAGGGATACGTTTTCGCGGATATTAACGCGGAGACGAAAATTCTGGACGATCCGGGACAGTGTGACGTGGTATTTTCGATTAAAGAAGGGAAAACGTACCGTGTTGGTCGTGTGAACGTTCTGATTGAGGGAGAATTCCCACACACGCAGATTTCGACGGTGTTAAACCGACTATCGGTGAAGCCGGGTGATCTGGTGAATGTGTACGAGTTACAGCAGTCGGAAAGGCGTCTGAAGTCGTCACAGCTTTTTGCGGTGGACCCAGCTCAGGGAAAAATGCCGAAAATTGTATATGCTCCGCCGGAACTGCAGGAAAGTGAAGAGATCGCGGCGCAGATCGGTTCTAATGCGGGCGCGGTCAGTGGCTCGGGGACTACGGAACATCGGAATGCTGGCGGAAACGGAGGCGGAAGTGCTTCTACATCGGCAGGAAATGCGAGTGTTGGTGGTGGAGCAGGACGCGCAGCGCTGTCAGGTGGAACGACGCGGAAAGTTTATAAAATGACAGCAGCGGACGTTGCGGAAGATTTCCAGCTGGGAGAAAATGAAGCATTTCTGGATGTGAACATTTACACGATACTCCGACCGGTGGAAAATGAGGAGACCGTGGAAAAGTCGACGGGAAATCCGGAATTAAATGGTTCTGAGCCGAAAACATTCGCGGAGGAGGCGGAAACCGGGAATGATTCCGGCATAGAATACCAGCCGAGAATGCTGAAACAGGTGGAATCCCTGAAACAGGC
>JAUNAI010000136.1 GCA_030527705.1 Planctomycetia bacterium
TGTTTCTTCCGCAACTTCTACATTCTCGTCAGAATCCTTTTTCGCCTCAACGCGCTTCAGTAGATCTTCCGCCTGCGTTTTCATCTCCGTCATCCGCGCGTCAAGCATCTCGAGCGCTTTTTCATAATTTTTCGTATGGATATACAGCAATAACTGCGATGAATACGCTTCATCCTTTAGTTCCGGATTTAGTTTCACTGCCAATTCCATATCCGCCAGCGATTTTTCAGGATTCTCATCTGCCGTCCAGATAGCGCGCGCCATCACAGAATCCGCTAGGAGTTCCTGATTCTCGAAACCTACTTCTTCCGCCAGAGCCAACTCGATTCCACGGTCCATCAGTTTCTGCGCTTCCACGTCTCGAATAATCGTCAGGTCCGCTTCGTCTCCTTTTTTCTGACTTGCGACCTTATTAAAATGCGCCATCCAGCCCGCACAGAGCGTCGCGGATGAATCCGACGGATACCACTCCAGTACATGTTTCAGATTTTCCAGAATCGTCTGTGGAATAATCTGAATCACTTTCAGTTCCCGAAAATTAAGCGAGGCAAGCCGACTCTGCAGTAATTCTGCATGTTGACGGACTGCTTTAAGTGTCACTTCCCGGACGAAATTACGGTCCGCGCCCTCTTCCGAGCGTTTCTCCATCGCGAAGCCCATGTCAATCAGACTGTTCAGCTCATCAAGTTTCTCTACCTCCAGACGTGCCAGAATCAGTTCTTCCGGGAACCGTTTCGGATCCATTTTATCCAGTGACTTCAGCGTCGCGGTCCACGGATAACTCTCTTCTTTCCACGCTTTCGGCGCAACCGACACGAATTCCTCCGCACTCTTCTTCAGTTCAGGCAACTGTGCCAGTTCCAACTCCGCGTCTCCCTGACGATTCACTTCCCCGAACAACACACATACCGGCGAGGCGGGTAATGCGTATTCCGCCAGAAATTCCAGTTTTCCCGTTTCCGGATGAATACTAAACAGTGTCAAATTATCCGTTTCCTGATTCGCCGCCAGCAGATGTTTTCCCGTCGGCGAGATGGCGAAATGGCGTGGTCCTTTTCCATGGACACTCACGATTTCCCGGAGCGTCAATTCCCCATCCTGCACTATTTTAAAACACGCAAGACTATCATGTCCACGATTCGACACGTACAGAAAACGCTCATCCGGTGTCATCACAATTTCCGCAACGGTATTCTGAATCGTTTTCTCTTCCTTTTCACTCCAATTTTCCGGCAACGTAGAAAGCGTCTGAATCGTTTCCAGTCCACCATCAGATTTCACACGAAAAACGGTAACCGTGCTGGAAAGTTCATTCGCCACATATGCAAAATCGCCATTTTCCGTAAAGCACATATGTCGCGGACCACTTCCTGGCTCGACCGTCGCGAAAGCCGGCTCATTCTGCGAAAACGCATGTTTTTCCGTGTCCAGATGCCCTATCCAGATTTTATCCGTTCCTAAATCCGGCACGTAAAACCGATTTTTCTCTCCGAAACAGACACTGTGCGGGTGTGATGCAGTCTGACGCTCCGTGTTCGGCCCGTTTCCCTCAATTTTCTGTCGCTGAGTTTCCTGATTCAGCGTGTGGTCCTCATTCAGCGAGAAAAGAGCATATTCCGCCGAGCCATAATGCGCCGTCAAAATATTTTTCCACTCCGAGTCAAGCGCGAGATGACACACTGACTTTCCCAGCTCCGTAAGGCGATTCCGTTCCTGAAGCTGAACTCCTCCGTTTTTAGTATTTCCAGCGTTTCCGACGTTATCAGTGGTTCCTATATTTTCAGTATTTCCGACCTGGAAACAGACTAGAGAATCTTTCTTCTCACCACAGACAGCATAAAGGAATTTAAAATCAGGCGAAAACACCAAAAAACCTGCGTTAGAGACGTCCGCAGCCCGATTGATCGATGAGAGTTTCCCCTGTCGCTCATCCAGTACAGTAGTATAAATTCCCCGTGCTTCTGCGTTTCGGTCATAAGTTCCGACGAATACGCGTACTTCCTCAGCAAAAAGCGGTAAAGCTGTTCCCAAAACACTTAACAGCATGTTCCCAACTCCCAGAGCCGCCAACCATAAACCCCGACGTTTCATTTTATGTGTATCTCCAAAAAGGAATGAACTTATCACTTTATTCTCCTGAAATCCTAAACAAGAAACGGTTTCCTTAAATCTCCTATTTTCAGAATTTCACATGATGCTATTTCTATTATAGGCTTTTTATAAGAAAATGCAAGAGTGCAACCGGAAAAATTTACCGAAAATTCCGAAATTTCCATTTAAAATGGATTTATTCCAATCCCCAATTCGAGTTCTGGAAAGGAGGTTCTTTCGGCAATCGTTTCAGTAACACGAAACGACGGTAAAACAGAATTTTATAGAATGTCAGATTTAAAATCCTTTCATTCCACTAAATTTCTCCAAAAAAAATTCAACGCTATTTTAAGCAAAAATGTTATCTCATTACGTAATAGGAAGTGAAATATAACAATTAGGCCAAATTTTACGTTTCAGAGCAAAAAATTTCGTGAAAATTGTGAGAATTCTTCCCAAAAACGAAAAATTTCCTTGACATTTCTCTGAGTTCACGTAAAATAAAAAAGTTGTATCATATTTTTGGGGAGAAAATACCTTACGGAAAGAAATAAAGTATGGATGATTCGTTAAAATTTCAGAATCTCGCCCATAACAGCCAGACAGTAAATCGTGGTTTTACGTTGGTCGAGTTACTCGTCGTCATCGCGATTATCGGCATGTTAGTCGGTTTATTACTTCCGGCGGTTCAGCAGGCGCGCGAGGCGGCGAGACAGATGCAGTGTAGTAATAACCTAAAAAACCTCGGTTTAGCCTCACTGAATCATGAATCAATGACGAAAAAATTCCCCTCCGCTGGGTGGGGATGGAGCTTTGCCGGCGACGCGGACTGGGGCTTAGGCAAGACACAGCCGGGTGGCTGGACGTTCTCACTTCTTCCATTTATGGAACAGAATGCATTATTTACCTACGCTGCGGACGGAAGCAAGGATACTCCGAATGCGGAATACAAGAAAAAAGCGAGCGAAATGCTCCAGATTCCGCTTCCGATTTACCACTGTCCGTCGCGTCGTACTCCCAAAACTTACCCAGCTGCGAATGATAGCTTGCAGAATGCCGACTCTTCTGCCCTGAAATCGAGCGGAACCTGCATGATGGCGAAAACGGACTACGCGGCAAATTACGGTGGTAGCGTCGCGGACCCCGCCTCGGCGCGTTTTTATCCTGCGTCGTACGCCGAAGCGAATAAATCCGGGTACGTCTGGCCGAAACAGACCGCGAATGGCGTGATTTTCTCCTGTAGTGAAGTCGATTTCGGCTCGATTCGTGACGGGTCGAGTAACACCTATTTAATTGGTGAAAAATATCTACAGCCAGAACATTATGAAACTGCAGATTGCGCGAGCGATGATAACGGACTTTATGTCGGAACGGACCGCGATAGTTGTCGTGTAACGTATAAGTCGTCCGGCTCGATGCCTGCGCAGGACCGAAGTGGTTATAACGCCGACTCGTTTAACTTCGGAAGTCCTCATGCCGGCGCGTGTGGGATGGTGATGTGCGACGGTTCCGTTAAGAGAATCAGTTACAGCATCGACATGGATACGCATTATTACCTCGGCGTCCGCAACGATGCTCAGGCGGTTACGATTCCGGAATAGTGATGTTTTGCATCGCTGATACGGTAAAAATAAATATATAAATAAAAGGAAATATATAAGGAGGTTATTCATGAAAACGCATAAAATTTTCAGTCTTGCCACGTTATTTTTAGCGGTGGCTGGCGGAGCGCGAGCGGAAATTCTGACGGAAAATAAAACCGTCACGGTTGCCGGCGATACGGAATACAGTTCCCAAACGGACGGCGTGAAGCTTACATTTAACGTTGGTTCCGGTACCCATTCTGGAGCGATAACCGGGAAACTCGGCGTCGTCGTAGACATTACCGGTCAGAACAAGAACGGTAATCGTGTTACGTTTTCAGGTACCAACACATTCACAGGCGGATTAACGGTCAAAAACGGTACCCTTCTCGGTGCGACAGGCGCGAATTTGGGAGCAACAAATTCTACCATTACGCTTGAGAATGCGACTTTAATGATTGGTAATGCCTCTAATCCCACCGTATCACAAAACATACTCATCAATTCTCAATTTGGTGCCTTACGTCCGAGTAATAGCTTCACCATGGCGGGGAAAATTAGCGGAAACGGAGATTTTCTCGTCCACTGCGATACGAACAAAACGCTCACGTTGAGTAACACAAACAATGATTATACCGGCATCACGAATATCGGTGGTTATAACGTCATTGATTCCGCAAACTCCAATGCAGGTATGAAACTCGGCGCGAATGAAGTCCTTCCAAACGGAACTGTTGTACAACTCGGTGTTCATTACGGCACGGTCAATGGAAACACGAAACTGGCTGAAGCTTGGCTGGACATGAACGGCAAGAAAGAAACCATTTCCGGTTTAATGGGCATCGGACGGTTACAGGACTCCGCTACAGCTGCTGCAACGCTGAATATCGTGACAGACAAGAATAGCGTTTTTTACGCTACTCGCGCCGGAACGGACGGTTATAATTTCACGGGTTCAATCGGTACTGCTGATAAAGGATTGCTGACGGTGAACGTTTCCGGCGACGGAACGCAGATTCTTGGAGGATCCTTCACGAACGCGGCGGTCACGGTTTCTGATACGGCAACGCTCAGTTTTGGCACGAATACAGACGTGAAAACACTTAAAGGGCTGAGTGTCGCGGACGGCGCAAGCCTCAAAATGGCGAACGGCACGACGGTTACTGCCTCTGGTAGCGTTTCCATTAATGGAAACATTATAGTAGATGGTACATCTACTATCGCGCTGACCGAAACCGGCTCAATTTATCTCGGACAGGCATACAATAACCTGACGGTGAATGTGAATAAAGGAACGTATCGTGAAAACGGAATCGAGAACAGTGCGAATATCGTTATGACAGAAGAATCGACTTACGACATGAACGGTTTCTCGAAAACGATTGAGACGCTCACTGGCAATTATACGAATTCCAGTACTGCAACAGCCTCGACGCTGACTTTCGGTGGTGCGACAGACTCGATTTATAATGGAACAATTTCAAAACCCAGCGGAAGTAAAGGAATCGCTCTTGTGAAACAGGGCGCGAATACCGTGACGTTCGGCGGGACGGTGACTGTCAACTCGCTGAACATTTCGGAAGGCAAAATTAAGCTGTCTTCAACTGCGAATCTGACGGTGGAAGCGTTAACTGGAACTGGCGAACTTGACCTAAACGGTGGCGAATTATCCACTTCCTCTGCTCCGGTTGTGACGCTGACGAACAGTAATAATGATCACCTTTCCGTTTTCACCTACACGGGTAACGGTGCGAACGCTACGATGCCGAAAATCACGGGAAATACTCGTTTTGTCCTGAATATGGGCACGAACACGAATAACGCGAACCGGACGTTCCTGACGGCGGGGTCGGAGATTAAAGGCGGTATCGAAATTAAACGCGGAACTCTGCGTGTCGACGACCTGAATTACTTTAAAGAACTTCCCACCTTAACCACGGACGGAAAAACGCGGACGCGGATTGACTTTAATGGTGGTTCACTCATGACGACCCAGAGTTTCTCTGACGATTACACCTTTTACATGATGGAAGGTGGTGGAGCATTCCGAAAAACAGGGAGTGACGCTGCGGAATTAAATGCCTATATTACAGGTGTCGGTTCTTTTGAAGTAGTAAACGACACGGATGTTTACATTAATAACCAGAAAAACGATTATCAGGGTTGGACGTACATCGGAAAAACTGGTTTCCGTAGTGATGGTTTAAAATATGGCACGAATGTGTTCCTCGGGAATAATGAAGTTCTGCCGGATACAACGGTTTTGCAGATTGGTGCCGGTGATGTTCTGGAAATGAACGTTCTTGATCTGAACGGCAAAACGGAAACCGTCGCGGGGCTGACTGGGGGAAAAACCTCTCTCAATTATATCAAGAATACGATTTCCAAAATTAATACAGATACTGCAAAAGAATATTCCGCGGATAAGGTTAATGGACGTGTAACTTCCACAAACGGCGGTACGCTGATTGTGAATGATTCTGAAGATTTAACCTATTCCGGTGAAATTACGGGAAATGCGAACGTGAAGAAAACCGGCTCCGCAACGTGGACGGTAGACGGAAATGTGGACACGACTGGTACGATGAGTGTCACGAATGGTACGCTGAATATGTCCGGAAACGTGAATCTCGCGAAAGCGGAGGTTTCAGGCGGAAAACTGAACATGACAGGAACCGGCAATCTGACAAACGTGAACATTTCTGGCGGAAATTACATTCACGCATTCCAGGGAACGCTTCAGAATATGAACCTGACCGGCGGAACGGTGAAACTTGCTGGCGGAAGCCTCGCTGACACGGCAATTAACGCGACGAGTGGCGATTCTACGATTATTCTGTCTGCCAATACGTATTACCTGCAGGAAAAATTCGAGAGTCCTGATGTTGGTCCGGTAGATTCTTATTATCGTTATTCCGGTAATTTAACGGAAAATGCGAATCAAATCACGAACATGGACCAGTGGGTAAATGTATGGAGTGCGTACTATAATCAAAAAGACGAAAGTGTCTGGGGCACCAAAGATGTGGGTGATAAGTCGGTCACAAACGTTTTCGAGATGAAACTGGTGAATACCAACGCAGAAGACGTCACGGTCGATTTTGGAAAGTGTTTCCATAATGATGCGCAAGTTGTGCTGATGGACGGAGACACGGTCGTCGCGACGATCGACTGGACGAATAAAACAGATGGTAAGTATGCTTCCAACTCGACAGGTTCCATTAACGATGTGACGCTGGAAGCTGGAAAAGAGTATACACTGATTGTCCGTGCGTCACGGTATAACCGGACGATTGGTGCTCACAGTAACGGTCTAAATAACGACGCAGGCAATTTAGTCGGTATCGGTGTCCGTGAAAGCGGAACGGAATTGTGGTTCGGAATGAACATTGGCGATTCTGGCGAGTGGGGCTGGAGTGGCAGTGGAATTTACTCCACGATGGTGAAAGATACGGTTTCCACTTTTGCTCCGAAATCGCTGGACATTGCGGACGGCGCGACAGTCACGCTGAAAATGCTTCCGACTTCTCAGAATAAACTGACCACAGCGGCGACGGGGCCCGGCACGCTGAAGCTGGCAAATATCGGCGGAGCGTTGGGGAATGCGTTCATGACGCTGACGGCGGGAGTTGACGGAAATGTTCTGGTCGATTCGAACGTCACCCTCGCGACGGAAAACGTGACGGTTGGCGGAACGGTAACGCTTGCAGAAAATGCGGTTTTAGCCCTGAACGGCGAAACTGGAACGCTTACGCTCAACACGTTGGAAGGTCTTGGACGAATTGAAGTCGATCTCGATTCCATCGCCAATAATGAGAACGCCTTGATTGTGTTCACGGAAACCGACTTGGAAAATATCGACCTGACGGGTTTAACGCTTGAGCTCGTTTCGGACCGTCCGGAAGAAGAGAGAATGGATGAAGTTTATCATCTGTTCGCTGGAGTTGATCTCTCGAAAGTGGAGGCGATGAAATATGACTCCGCTTGGAGTATCGGTCTTGACGCGAATGGGATTTACTTCACTCTCGGAAATCTCCCGGATTCTTCGGTTCCGGAACCTGCGACGTGGGGTATGTTACTTATCGGTCTCGGCGGCATGCTACTTGTCGTACGGAAACGTGAACGGAAGTAACCTCAACGTTATATATTACTGAAGACACTAGAGATACCAATCATACTTGAAAATTCAGGGGAAGGATAGTCCTTCCGACAGTCGTTTCCGTAACGCGAGATGACGATGAAACGGAATTTTATAGTGTGTCAGGTATAAAAATAATAAAACGCCTGATGTCTTTCTTTTTCTGGAGGCCATCAGGCGTACCTCTTGACGTGTCACTTGAATATGATATAATTCAATTAGAGAAATATTTAGGTTTTTATGTAGGTAATGTAAGTGATTTACCATAAAGCCGGACTTATATAAATAATGGAATAAATTTATGTCACAAAAATACCCACGCAAGACGGTGGAGACACCCCGACCGGCCAATTTACTCTCAGAAGAATGGTTGGAGGCGCTTTCTGAAGCGTGTGAAGGAATTCATGCAGGCGAGTGGGAACCGGCGGAAGCGTTTTTGGCTGCTGGTGGTGCTCTGAATGGGCAAGATGAACAGGGAACCACCCTGCTCTTTTGGGCAGCTACGACCGGGCAGACGGAAATCGTTACGCGCCTTCTGGGACGTGGCGCAGATGTAGATCTGGCGGACTTGCGTGGCTGGACAGCTCTTTATTCCGCGGCATATTATGGACTATGGGACATATGTCGATTACTTCTGGAGGCGGGCGCGAATGTGAATCTGCGTCAGTCGGACGGCTGGAGTGCTCTTCATCATGCAGTTCGGCGGGAGAATCCGGAGATGGTTGCTCTTTTTCTTGCACACGGCGCGGACCCCAACACAGCGGATACGGAAGGGGAAACGGTTCTTCATACGGCAGCTTATAGCGCGAATGTCGCCATCGTCCGTCTTCTTCTGGAACGTGGCGCGGACGGAAACGCCTGTGATTCGGACGGCTGGACTGTTCTGCACGCTGCCTGTCGGAGTGGAAATGTAGAGCTGGTCCGGATGTTGGTCGAGGAGTTTCATGTTTCACCTAATACGCAGGATACGGAGGAAGAAACGCCGTTGGATTACATCACAGAGTACATCGAGGAACTGGAGGAGGACGCAGACCGAAATGGAACGGATTTAGACATTTCAGGATACGTTGCGATAAAGAATTATCTGAAATTGATGAAAATTTAGGAAAATTTCCCCTTTTTTCCAATTCCCCCGGCTGGTAATGCTGTAGAAAATGTGGTATAATTGAGTTAGTATATTAAAATTTACTCTAATTTTACCCTGTTTTCAAGAAACTCGTTTTTACGAGAAGGAAGAATTATCATGGCAGAAAATACGAACACACCGTCCAAAATGAATATCGAAATGTTGCGTCATATCCGTGACGATGTGGATATGTGTGAATTTCCCGTCCCGGAAGAAGAAATCATCGCACGGTATGAGAAGTTGTATACCGGTTGCGTAAATGACGTGATGCGTGAAATGTGTCTGACGAATCAAGCGTTGCCGGAAGCGATTATGCCGTTGCGCGACGATATGGTTCTTGCGGGTTTCGCGTTCACGATTCGGTCGGCGGCGGACCCAACGGTGGCGGGCGAGTTAGAACTGCGAGTGAAAATGCTCGATGAACTGAAACCGAATATGGTGTGCGTGTGGAATGCGAATGGCGTAGACCATGCGTCTCACTGGGGTGGTGTCATGACGAAAATGTCGATGCAGCGTGGTGTTCGTGGTGCCATCATTGACGGTGGTATCCGTGACACGGGTGATATTCTTTCCCAGAAATTCCGTATCTGGAGCCGTTACCGCACGTCGAACGGTTCACTTTCGCGTGCAAAAATGACGGGGTATCAGGTTCCGATTATTGTCGGCAACGCGTTGATTAAACCGGGTGACCTGATTTTTGCGGATATTGACGGCGCAGTGGTTGTTCCGCGTCAGATTTGCATGGCGGTTCTGGAACGTGCGGAAGCGATTGAGCGAAACGAGGGTGAATTTAAAGAATGGATTCAGGCGGGTCTGTCTCCGGAAGAAGTTCACGCTCGTGGCGGATATTTTTAATCGACGCAGAATCACAGAAACTGATTAAGTCGCGCTCAGTGGAAGGGAGGCTTTTTGCCTCCCAGAAACCACGTAGCAGTTTCAAATTTCTCTCTTTTCAAGAAGGAAGTAGGGAGACAGGAATGTCTCCCCTCCGTTATTAACGTTTCCGTAAATAACCGATTCCTAGCGTCGCCAACGCTAACAGTACCCACGTCGATGGTTCTGGAACCGCGTTGGAGGCGCCGAAAACGACTTGTCCGTTTCCATTAATGTAACCGTACCAGCCGGACTGCGAGAAATAAAGGTCCACATTCTGGAACATCGTCGTGTCGTTCAGACCGCTAAAAACGTCCAACGTATTCTGTTTTTCGTTAAACTCGCTAGTGTCATCTGGGAGCGACAGAATTAACGCAAAATCGTTGCCGAGTGTGACATTCTGTGTATCCGCGAAAGCGATGGTATCATAATCCGTCGGTGAGAAGGCGGAAATCATGAGGTCACCGTCCAGC
>JAUNAI010000137.1:0-8488 GCA_030527705.1 Planctomycetia bacterium
TTCATGGTTTTGGCTCCTTCGTGTGGGGTTAAGGTGTTGGTACTTGCGGAGGGTAGCCCCGTAGGGGCTGAATGAAATAGCCGGGGTTCTTACCCCTGGAAAGTGTCCACCCTAAAAAACCTTACAGCCCTATAGGGGCTGAATTAATTCGACAGCTACGCGGTCGGGTGTGGGACGGTGACGAAACGTCATCCGTGGGTTTACACCCACGGCTATTACATTAAACGCCTACGGCGTTGGACACGGGACAAGAATCTCTCCTCCCCCGCGTTTCTATGCGGACGAGGACATCCACGTACCCAGTAGGAAACAGAAATGTTTCCCCCAATAATCTCCGAAAGTACACAAAAAAAGGGAGTACGTCAAATACACCCCGCCTTGAAGGTCTTCCACAACCCAGTAAAACAGATGCACGACGGACTCCCATAAAGGAGCCGAACGCACTCATGTTTTACTCGTGTTTCTGTTAATATCAAAACAGACCGAACCTGCAAAATATAGGTCGGTCTTGTCGCTAACAATATGAAATTTGCGGAAGTTTTCAAGGCGTTAAGCGATTCCGGGCAAACAAAGCCCTATGTTATTTTTATTTATATCGTGGACAAAAAAATGTCAAGATGTAGATGAAATTTTTTTCAGAAATTTTCGGAGATTTTTTCGTTTCAGGTAGATCTATACTTATTTTGGCGTGGGAATGTGTTGTCATGGGAATTAAGTTCGTCTCTCCGATTCAGAGATGTAACGCGGAATGCCGAAAGAGACTGGGGAGAAATGCCCAAAAAATTTTAGAGCCCATAATAAAAACACTGAACGCGTCGTAATTACAGGCTCTAATTTATTGTGAACATATTTACGGATTCCACTTGAAAATTCAGGGAAGGGCGATTCTTCCGGTTGTCATTTCAGCAATGCGAAATGTCGGTAAAACGAAATTTCATAGTGTGTCGGCTATATAAATATAATACGTCGGAGATATCGTGTGTCGGTGATAAAATTCTCATTTTTCTTCTTTTTGGGGCTTGTACCAGAACGACTCCCAGTACCGTCCCTCCACATCGTACGGGTCGATGGAGACTTTCGGCGTCGTATCAGGTGGGAGGATGCCGTAACGTATCATCTCGCGGAGGTAGCCCCAACGCGGTGTGAATTTCTGCGGACAGTCCGGTCCATTATTCGGGCTGGGGTGAAGCATACTGAATCGGTTATCTTCCTCCAGAATGTATCTCCGTCCACGCTGAATATATTTCAGAATCAGCTGATAATCCGGATCGTTCGTGTCGGCAAAAACTTTCTGACCACTAGCCGCCTCACAGCGCCCCAAGCCACCTGCCTCGCGAGAAAGCGGAGCACGCAGGACTTTCGACTTTTCAGGATACGACAGATTCCAGATTTCGTGACGGTTATATCTTCCGGATTCCTCGCACATGTCGTGGACTACGTAACGGTTATTCTGTGGCGGGAAGTAAGACGCTTTATATTCTGTGTTCAGCGTGTAATTTCCGATTTTCTTTTCCTCTTCCGTCGGACAGTGACACCCGTCACACCGGCGGCGAATCGCGTCGCGGGACGGTTCCGTTTCGGGCCAGTCGTTATCATTTCGAATATTCACATGCGCCACGAAATAACCTAAACCGCCACAGCCACTCGCTGCGTAAACTCCTGAGTAATTCGCGCCCGCGTCAAGCCAACAACGGATGATTTTTTGCTCTTCTTCCAGCATGTTCACCCCTTCATGATGTTCCTCAATCAATTTCAGCAGGTGGCTGGAACCCGTTCCGATTTCATACGGCGCGAAATTTCCCATCGAGCGGTTTCTATTATCCCCAAACATCTTACGCCACGACATCTGCATGTAACCGAACGTGTAAAGCGGATTCCAGTCGCCGGAAATGTTAAATCCACCTTCTTCCCGGTCGTGATTGTGACACTCGAGGCAGTGTTTATCCAGAATCGGCTGGATGTCCCGCGGAAAAACAAAAATCTCCGGCACGCCCACGATTTTTTGCGGTTCCGTCGGCATCGTGCGTAAAATCCGATTCAGACGGTCACGTTCCTCGGCACTCGGCGTTTCAGTCCGTTCTTCGTGACAGCCGATACATGCAGTCACTTCTCCCGGCATGACGCTCGTAAATGAGTGCATCCGTTTTACGCAGTGATGATTCTTGTCCATCGCGCAGAATAGAACGCTCCGTTTTGCGGGTAAGTTAAAATATGCACTTCCATCCGGCGAAACAGGAACCGTCCCGAGAAGTCGTGTGACGGAGAAGGTTCCCTCATTAGAAATCATGTCCATTCCACCGGAAAAATTGACCGGTTTCGGCAGGACTTCATAAATCTGTAAATACGCAATCGTTCCAGGCGCAACGTCCTTCATTTTCCGTCCGTGATAGACATTCACCAGCGCAAGTGTTCCATAATCCTTCTCCGGGGCGGTCTGGTCAGGGAGAACCACCTCTCGCGGACGCGGCATAACCGGGCGCGGCTCGCCAATCCAGAATCCTGCCGTTTTCAACTCATTGGGAAGCTCAAAAAGCGTCTCTTCCTGCGTACCTTTCCCATCTTTACTCACACTCGGCTTTAGCATCACCACACGGTCCCGCGCCGATGCGATAATATGTTCTGCGCTAAATGCCCACGGATCGGAATAGTCCGGTTTTTCCGTAATATACTGCACCGCCTCCGTGTTATCGGGCCCAAGCGTCGTGTCGAGGAGAACCACACGTCCATAATGCTCCTTCCGTCCGTGACCAGGGGAGAACGTGCACACTATTTTATCATTTCTTCCCGGAATCGGCTTCGGCGCGAGCATGGCATCCCATGACGCGAAATTCCCGTAAAGTACCATCTGTTTCGCTCCGTCCGGGTTTACCGTCCAGAGAGAATGATACGTCCCCCAATGTCGGTCGACGTACTCCCACCGCATGTGCGCGACACGTCCGTCATTCAGAAACCACGGCGTATTATCTTGCTCGACATTCGAGGAGATACTCTGAATATTAGAGCCGTCCAGTTCGCACTTATGAAGAGTTCCAACTTGCGTATAATAGCACTGAACATACCGATTCGCGCGCGTGGAACAGAAGATAATCTTGTCGTCCGGTGTGTATATCGGCTCGTAATCGTCCCACCCACTCGGCGAGTAATCCTGTACACCGTCCAGATTTTTCGGACTGCGGCGAATCTCCGTCGTTTCGAGCGGTTTTACCCCCTCCGGAACAGGAATCGGCGAGTCTTCTCCCTGTCCAGTAATCTGTCGCAGACCGGTTCCATCCAAGTTCATCTCGAAAAGACTATAATGTTTCTTACCGCGTGGAAGATAAGAGAAAATGAAACGATTTCCGTCATAATGAATCTGTGGGTCACGGACGTTTCCTTCCGTATCCTCAAAAATCTTGCGGAATTCACCCGTTTTCACGTTATAAGTCCAGACCGCCCCACCCGAATTGCGTGGGAAGGGGACGCGACAAGAATTATCGGCATAGTACCCGATATTCGCGTACCAGTGACCATCGAAACTCGGTTTCCGCGTCACGAAAAGAATCTCTTCCGGCATCCCAGCTGCGAGAAAGTCGTTTAACAGCGCATCTCGGGAATTAGAATCCGTCACCGACGGCGGCGATGATGGTTGCGATAATACAGGCACGACATCCAAAAAGCCGAAACCCATTAAAATCAGGCACGTGGCAAGAAATGATTTTTTCATGAGGATACCTTCGAAACTGGGAGGGAATTAAGTTGTATAACGAAACAATTCTCATTATACTCCCTCGCCACATTTTTGGCAAGCCCCATCAGGTCACATTTATGAATTAATCCACACTTTTAGCTCATAAACCGTTCAGCGTTCTGGAACAGCCAGCGACGAGCGATTTCGCGGTCGTCATGTTTTCGGGCTTCTCCGCCAACGAGCTGGAATTTCTCATTTCCCTTTCCGACAATCAGAACGCAGTCTCCACGTTCAGCCATTTTCAACGTATTCACAATCGCCTCAGCACGTGAATGACAGACCGAAACACGTCGCTGACACCGTGACTGCACGCCCGCCAGAAGTTCATCGGTAATCTTCTCCGACGACTCATTTCCGGGGTTCATGTCCGTAAAAACAACGCGATTCGACAGTCGAGAGACGATATCCCCCTGACGTGCACGAAGACTCTTTCCCGTCCCGCCCTGCGCTCCGAAAACAGTTAAAATCCGTCCTTCCGTTACCTCACGGAGAAAATGAAGCGTATTACGCAATTCTTCTGGTGTGTGTCCCGCGTCGACAAAAACAGAAAACGGCTGGCCACACTCCAGACGCTCCATCCGTCCGGGAATCGCGTCCACCGACTCAATTCCACGCACAATCGTCGGCAGGTCCAGTCCGAGAGAAAGCCCAATCGCCGTAGCGGCTAGACAGTCGTAAATATAGTGATTTCCCACAATCCGCGTCCGCAGTGGAAGCGTTTCCGCACCAGCCGTGAGAAGAATCGTCTGCTCACTGGAAAACTGTTCCAGAACCATTCCAGAAACGTCCGCCGGCTCATTCACACCATACCGAATCGTCGGCATTTTCACCCACCGTGTCACTTCCGTCGCAATTGGATCATCCGCGTTGAGAACCGCTGTCCCGCCACGTCCAAGATACTCGAAAATCCGCATTTTCGCCGCACGGTAATTCGCGAGAGTTCCGTGAAAGTCAAGATGGTCTCGAAGAATATTCGTGATACAGATCGTCTGGAAATCAATTCCGTCCAATCGTGAAAGAGCCAGTGCTTTACTCGAAATTTCCATGACTGCATGAGAACAGTCATTCTGCAACATCCGCGACAGCCAACTACTCGTCCGTTTCGGGGGCAGGGTAGTAATCGTGTTGGCCGACGCGTCCAGTCCGTCAAAACAGCCGAGCGTGTTCAGCAGTCCAACCGTATTATCTGCAGCTCCAAGAATCGCGGCAGTTAAAAATGCAGTCATAGTCTTTCCGCTCGTCCCAGTAATTCCAATCATGTTCATCTGTCGAGCCGGAAAACGGTACAACGCCTGACAACAACGCGCGTAAGCGCTCCGGACAGACTTCACCAAGAAAAACGGAATCAGACGTCCAGCAGAATCCATCCGGAACGGATTATCAGTCATTTCTTCTGCCACGACAGCTCCCGCACCACGAAGAATTGCCTCGTCAATCATCAGGGAAACATTCGACTGTTTATCTGGAATAGCAAAAAACACATCTCCAGCGATCACCTGATGTACGTCGGTCACTCCGTTAAGCATGACATAATCGTCCGCTCCAAAAAGTTCTGCATCGACTAAATGAGTCCGGAGACTGACTGGCGAAATTCCTTGAAAACAAGACTGCATTCCGATTTTCCTCTGTGTGATTCAGAATCGATAATCCCTCGCCGAAACATGCCCGACGAACATGTCACACAATATAAATTTTTAGAGTTTTTGTCAAGAGGAAAATTAACGGAAGTTTAAAAAAGTCATTAAAAAATTGTCACACATCCGCTCGACACCCAAAAAGTAAATCAAGAGGGACCGCAAACTTCCGAAAATCAATAGTCGACATCGTCACCGTCTGCCACCGCTCGGAAAGTCGGCGACAACGGTCATCATAAATAACCAACGGGACACCAAAAAAGGCATACCTCTTTCCCTCATACTCGAAAAGTCGCCACTCTTCCACAGGATACCGTGTTCCACAAACATCATAAACGAAGACAAATAATCCGTGAAAACCGACTCCAAAAAGATTTTCCCAACGAGCAAGACTCACTAGATCATCACTGGCGGTCCAATTTCTCCAATACTGTAGCGATTTTTGTCCCGACGGAAAGCGACGGCCTTTAATCTCCACAAGCCACGATAATGCCGAAGGATCCAGAACTACATTCCCATTCGCCGGCATTCTCGGAAACCTTCTTTCATTTTCCGGCATCTGAAATTTCTGCAACAACGGTGCGTATGGTGAGGCATTCCGAAAATACTGAATATAATCTTTTCCCCCCTCGACATTCCATGAAGTTGGCACATGAAGCCGACGTGATGAAACGATAAAATCAAACGTTTTCAGCGACATTTCCGGATTTTCTTCCGTTACTGCACGCCGTCGTTCGCGTGTCGAAACACATGGAAGCCCCAACTGATGAATATAAGCCTCAAAAGCTCGTTCATAGTGATTGTAATTTTTCATCGGATATTGCCTCAAGAAACGTCGCGGAATAACAGGAAATACTCTCCTATTTTCCTCTTATTATAAAAAATTTCCAGCTTTTTTCAAGGTTTCTCATGAAATTTCCTCAAAAAATTTCTGAAAATTCTCTATCTCCCGAAAATTTGCGCAAAAATTGGATTTTTTGTTTCTTTTTGCGTTCTTCACAAAATTTTCTAAACTAAATTAAGGTTTCTACCGTAAATTACCATATAAAATGCTGTCCAAAATAATATTAAAATTTTTTTGAAAAGTTCATAAAATATGGAATGTACGGAAGAGGAGGAGAAAATTTTCTTAAATTTTGAAAAATTTTTCTACCTCCCCCTTTTCTTTTTCTTCCCCATCGTTTAGAATACATGTGAGTAAATATTTTTGAGTCCTTTTCAAGTGTCAATCAGGAATAGGTCATGAACGAATATATTCGGGTTCCCGAAGAGTTTACAATTGATTTAACGCTGGATGGTCTCGACATGAACTCCAAGGACGTGTCGATTTTACGCCCACAGCGAAAGGAATTTGACTGGGATGATTTTTATCGCCAGGGAACTCCGTCATGGGATACCGGGCTGTTGGAACCGGATTTCGAACAGTTAATCGAATCGAATATCATTCCACGTCGCGCATCTGTTCTGGAAATTGGCTGTGGAAGTGGTATCGAAGCTCTTTACATGGCTCAAAAAAGATTCGAAATTACCGCGGTTGACTGTTCTGCGATGGCGATCGACCGTGCGCATTCTCGTGCGCGTGAACGGAATCTCTGGTTGCGCATCGTTCATGAAGACATTTTCAAGTTCACGAACCAAGCGAAAGCGACTTACGATTTCGTCTACGATATCGGTTTTTACCATTTCATCCGTCGTCATTTTCTGACGCACTATATTGATTTACTCTGGAGAATCACGAAGCCCGGCTCCTATTATTACACGCTCGCAGGAAGTGACGAGGAGGAATTCGATGCAGAATATGTCCGTCAGAATTTCCTTCCGACGGTGAGTGAAGATGATATTCTAAATGAACTCGGAACGCTTTTTGAAGTGGTCGAAATCAAGCATGGTACGATTTATTCCCGTGCGCAGAAAGACCCATTCCCTGCTTGGTCATGTCTGTTCCGACGTCCGTAATTTTCCTATATTCTGGAGACTTTTCCTATGCAGATTTACGGTATCGGCACGGATATTACCGAATGTGAGCGTATCCGAAAAATGCTCGAAAAACATGCAGAGTATTTTTCGGACCGGATTTATACGGATTGGGAAAATGAATACTGTCGCGCTCGGAAACAGTTTCTAGAAAGTTATACCGGTCGTTGGTGCGCGAAAGAAGCAATTCTGAAATCAATTGGTACAGGTTGGATTCGCGGAATTGCGTGGCGTGACATGGAAATCCGTAACGCTCCTTCTGGTGCTCCGTATGTCTGTATCGGTGGTGGTGTGCTAAAGTTGGTCCGTGAGCATCAGATTTCAGACATTCTAATTACGATTTCGCACTGTACCTCTCACGCAACTGCGACGGCTATTGCGATTATCGACGGACGTGAATTCCCTGAAAATCGCACCTACGAACGCCCGGAGGACTATTAAAAATCCACCCATGCAAGCCATACGACCGCTCCAATCTAAAAATTTTTCTTTTTTCTCTTATTTTTTCTATTTTTTCAAGAGGAATTTATTGCAAAATTCCACATTTCGAGTAAAATATGAGTATGTATGCAAGATGAATCAGATGGGTGAAAAATCGGTACTGTCTGATTTTCGCGCTAACCAATGACCTAGGTTTTCCTAAATCTCCTGAGGAGAAGTATGAGCAATAATTCCAATCCATTCGATGATGATTTCCTGAAAAATTTTGGTGCCCAAGATGCCAATAAGGAAAATTCGGATTCACATGACGAAATATCCGAGAATTTAAGTTTTGATTTTAATTTTAGTGAAGAATCGGCTACTGAACCGATTTCGGAGACCGTCTCCGAGATTTCTGAGTTCAATTTTGGTGCTGACTCTGAAATTACCCCTGAAATTGTCGATGAAATTCCATCCGAAACCACGATGGAAATGGCGAAAGAGGTTTCTTTCGAGGCTTTTTCACAGGATTTCGTAGAGGAAACCCCTGAAGTAAAAACAGAAGTAACACCGGAAGCACCAGTCGCGGAAGATTTTCTGAATTTCCTAAATCAGACACCTGCAAATAACGAAGAACCGCAGGTAGAAACGGAAAATTACGCCTTTAACTTCATGCAGACTGAAGAATCTGATCCAGAAACAGCTCCGGCAGAAGTGGTAACGGAAAATGTCG
>JAUNAI010000137.1:8588-10253 GCA_030527705.1 Planctomycetia bacterium
CAGAAACCACGGAAGACTTCTTCAATTTCGGAGCCGCAGAAGAAACTCCGGAAGAAGTGGTAACGGAAAATGTCGCAGAAACCACGGAAGACTTCTTCAATTTCGGAGCCGCAGAAGAAACTCCGGAAGAGGCTGAAGAAGTCGCTGAGGAAATTTCGGAAGAAGTCGAAGAAGTAGCCGAATATGAAGAAGTCGTAACAGACGATGTAGCGGAAGAGTACGAAGAATATGAAGAAATCGTAGAAGATGAAATTTCAGAAGACGTGGCTGAAGAAGTCGTGACAGAAGAAGTTTCTGAAGAATTCATGACGGAAGAAGTTGCAGAGGAAATCACAACAGAAACAGAAACTCCGGCGGAAGGTGGATTCGATTTCTTGGGTCTCAATGCGGAAGTAACCGGAGAAGTGACTCCGAGCGACAACGCTCCGGCGGAGATGGACCCGACGGCATTTCTGGGGGCAGCAGCAGGTCTGGAGACGACGGAAGGTACGGACGCTATCCTCTCTGCGGCAGAAACCTCGGCAGAAGAAGTGGCAGAAGCTCCTAAAACCGTGAAAAAAGTAATTCGCCGTTCTCGACCGAAGAAAAAGCGTAGTGTGTTGGGCGAGCTGATTAAAATCGTCCTCGGTGGTCTCTGTGCATTCCCGCTGGCACACTATATTGTCTGGGGAATCTATCTCGGTACAGGAAAACCGGGCCCGGGCGGTCTGTACAAGATTCCGACACCGTTCATTCAAGAAAGCTATAAATATGCTAAGGATTTCCCGCAGGTACCACTCGAAGTCTGGAAATACACCCTTCTCGGCTTCGACCCTGCTCGTGATTTAGCGCCAGATCCGGAACCGGAAGGTACTCCGCTTATCGCGCAGACCCCTGTCATTCCGCAACCGACAGACGTGATCACTCCAGAAAATACAGGTGAGATGGCCGAGAATGCTGACTCGCTCACAGAGAATACTAATGATGAATTCGCGATGGGTGGTGATTTCGCTGGTGATTTCGACGATAGCGCAGTCGATCAATTTGCGGCGGAAGCGGTTAAAATTACCTCGAACAACCTCCCGGAATATGATGCGAAAGAAGTCGTTCTCGACTGGAATCCTGCCAACCAGGACGCGTTCCAGACTGCGATGCTGAAGGTCAGTTTCCTAAAGGATAATGAAGACAGCGATGCACTCTCCAAAAGCGTTAAAACCGAAATGAAGAAAGTCTGCGCGTCAGAAAATGCTCAGGCACTCAACGTGGCAGTTTTCCCCTCCATTACGAAAGAAAACCATGGAAAAGGTGTTCTGGTCGTTGGAACGATTAAAACGGTCCTGAAACGCGGAGACTTTAACGTTCTTGCCGTAACACTCGATGGAACAGATGAAGAAGTGAAAATCATCCATCCGGTCAAGCTGAAGTTCCTCAAAAAAGGTGCTCACTGTGCCTTCACCGGCGTTATTTTTGACCCGGAACAGGATGAAAAAGTGAGTGGTAAAGAAGTTCTCATCTGGCGTGGTATCAGTACTCAGGTCCCGAAAGCCAAGAAAGTCAAGAAAGCGGAACCTGCCGACGAAAAACCGGTGGAATCCCCGGTAGAAGAACCTGCTCCGGCTACGGAACCGACTCCAGCTGAAACTCCAGTGGAAGAAATGGCCCCAGCCGCGGAACCTGCTCCAGCTG
>JAUNAI010000488.1 GCA_030527705.1 Planctomycetia bacterium
GGTAGGTCCTCAGGACGTGGCTCTGGCTATTATTGGAGAAGTTTTCGGAAATGGTTTCGGTATGGAAATCGGAGAAAGTAACATATCCGGAAACAGTGAGAATGGTGTGTCGGAAACACTTTCCCTCATGAACGGTTTTCGATTCGAGATTCCAATCATTCCAAGTTCACGGCTGGAACTACTCGTGCCAGCATCGCTAAATTCACTCGAATTTCCGACCGCGTTAGGTGCACAGAATTTTGACCAGACCGCCCGAAAATGGACAGTTCAGCTAGGAAGCACGTCGTCGCTCGCAGTTCAGTGGAAAGCTCCTTCCTTACGAGGTTCCGGAAACGGTGCACTCATGGTAGATGAACTCTATTCCTGGGAACTCGGCAACGAAAATCGGACACTCCACTGCCGGTACCGATTTCGGGCACGTGAGGGAACCTGCTCGAGAATGGAATGGACGCTGGACCCGTCACTAAATTTCAACGCGGAAAATGTGGAAGTCTTTCTCTGGAAAGAATACGCAGTAGCCCCCTATCATGAGATTCTATTAACCGACCAGCGTTTACGGCAACTCGTTCCGTACGCAGGGAAAAAAGAAGTCACGTCGCGGCTGGAAGGGAAAAATCGCCGTGTAACGCTGACGCTTGCAGAAGCGGTTCAGGAACCAATTCTGGTACGATTCTCGCTCACGTCCGCTGGTGCGGGAAATGCTGGAAGTTACGTTTTACCCTCAATTCGGACCGAGAAAACGCGTGTAATGCGCCGATGGTTCCAAATTGCTGGAGAGTCGAACTGCCAACTGTCGTTTAAAGGAATGATGATTGATACTGCGAATTGGGAGGCGGAACATCTCGTGTCGCTGAATTGGCAGAATCATTCTTCTTCCACAACTCAACCTATTATGACGCAAGACGGATCGTCTTCCAGCGTTAAAAATGGATTGAGTGGGGAAATTCCGACAATCGCTATTCAGGAATTCGCGTCGGCGTGGGAGGAGTTCACACCCATGACGAGCCCAGAAATTCCATCTGCCTCGATTATTCCAGCTTTTATACTGGATGATACCGCTGGAGTAAGTCAGTCGCAACTGTGGGTGATTCATTCGCAGCCTCTGCCAGCCATTTCAACCGTGCAGGAAACGCTCTCATACGCTTTCGATAAGGATACCGTTCACGTCAATTATACGATTCAGTTTCCGTCGACTGAGTCGATTCCTGCATTATTTCATCTCAAAATTCCGGAAAATCTGAACGTAGAGAAAATTCTGCTTCATGATACTCAGCAGAAAAATCTGCGTTACTCACGGAATCATCTCACGGAAGTCGCAATTTTTTATGACCGATACGGCGATTCAGGAGAAACTGGAAGGACAGAAGGAGAAATTCCGGACGGAAGTACGGGTTATATAGCAGACGGAAGTACTGGTGGAATAACTGGAAATACGAGAGTAACTGGAGACTCAAGAAATACAGGAAACACGGAAAATACGGGAAACGTAACCAATTCTGTAACTTCAGATGGAAATAAAAACCTACCGAGACGTGTAACTGAATGTAAAATTGAAATTACTGGAACGATGGAGCTAGCGGGACCGGTCGGAGGAGAAGAATTACGTGTTCCGTTCCCGAAAATACGGATTCTGGGAGGTGCTCTGTATTCCACCTCACGCATAATTCGGCTTTATCGGACACCGAGTGTGTTGGTGACGAATCACCTGGAAAATAGTTCTGGCGAGTTACTCATATCGGGGACACTAACGGAAGGAGAACCACTTTTCCTGTTCGAGAATGTCCGTTGGGTCGCAACTTTTTCCGTTGAGCCGCAAGAAGAAATCCGAGGTTTTTTAGTCGTAATGCCGAATCAGCCTCAGATTCAGATGAGTTGCCGTACATTCCTTAAAATGCCACGTGAAATGGAT
>JAUNAI010000138.1 GCA_030527705.1 Planctomycetia bacterium
ACTGCGTCGCGAGCGTATCTGGAAGCGTCGCCGTGGTACGTAGCCCAGCGTTATGCTGTGTTGCAGGAAGCGTTAAAAAACGGGGAAAATCGGGTGGTTATGAGCCTCGCGCCGGTGGAGGTTCTGGAAGATGGAACCGTCTCGGAAGCGTCGTTGGATACGGCTCTGAATGCGCCGTCCGCGATAAAAAGCCGACTTTTACGGAAGAATCAGTTCGCGAGTGTCGAAATATGGGATTTCCCACTCGAAAATGCGGTAAAACATGCATTTCCGTCGGAAAATCAGGAACAGGGTGTGAATAGACCGTCTCATGCTCAGGTCATGTCGCAGATTGTCGGACCACTGTGCGTCCATTTTCCGGATGGGAATTTTAATCTGTGGCGCGGGCGGATGCTATACCTAAAAGGGATTCTGACTGGGCCGATGAGTGCAGCAGGATACTATCAGAAAGCGCGACTGTCGGAGAGTGAACTGGAACAGTTTTATCAAGCGGCTGGACCGTTAGTGATGGACTCTTACCGTTATTTCCGATACGAAGCAAGTTACGCACTGGGACGGATTTCAGCCTCACTTGGACGTGCAGACGCAGCGATCGATAGTTATACGCGACACGTGATTGACGCACCGTTCCCGACGCACCGGAATGGGGCACGGTATCATGCAGGGAGAATGTGTGAAATGAAGGGGGACGCGGAGAGTGCGCGTGCGTTTTATGATGCGGTAGAAGGACCGATGAAGGCGCAGGCGAGAGCGAGAGCAAGAATGAAAAAATAAGAAAGTGAACGACGCAGTCGCGAGCTAACGTTTTTAATGAATTTCAATTATTTTAGGAGTGAATGATGAACCATCGAAAAATCCTTGCACAACTGTTTTTCGGGATGACTTTCATCACGATAATCAGTTCCGTATTATTGGCACAGGAAACAACTCAAAATACGGCTCAAAACGCAGACGCGACAGAAATGTCGACCGTTTACGTTGACCCTGCATGGGAGCGTGACTGGTATTCTCCAGCTCCGGACTGGCGGGCGGCGATGAATATCCGGGAATATACGGTGAATACGCGCATTCCGGAACTTATCTGGGTACGGTATGAGGGGGCGTACACGCAGGGACTGCGCATCCGCCCGCTGTCGGCGACGATGCTCGAAAAGCAGATTGAGGCGAAACTGATTGACCCGAAAAACGCCGAGACCGCGCTTGAGTTTCAGGGGGAACGGGAACGGAATGAGCGTTTCAGGACCGTCCGCGTGAGTCAGTTAAAAGCAGACATACCGAACGTGACCGCCGTGTCATTCAAGATGAAAGCGGTAACGCGGAATGCTGGCGCGAATCTGAAATTGAATACCGGTTTCGGAGTGATTGACACTGCCGACGCGAAGTTTCTGGACAAGGAAACACGTTGTTCCGATGGTTTTAAGGCGTATCGTCTCGAGTTCGGTCCGCGAAAAGAAGCGAAACTGAATGACATCTCCATCACTGTCGACGCGATGAACGGAAATAACGCGCAACAGGAATTCGTGATTATCGACTTGGTGTATCATCTGACGGAAAAAATGGCGGTTATTCACGACCTTCCCCCACGCGCGTGGGCGGTGGACGACGGAAAAAAGCCGATTGGCGGGGTGTATGAGTATATGAACTCCACACCGACCGACGCGGGAGTGGAAATCCGCGACCTTCCGATTACTGGCTGGACTCCACGAGACGGACAGAAAGACCGAAACGTTCAGGTGAAGACGGTAAAGGTGAAGTTACCGAAAATCGTGAAACCGGAGGTTCCGGAAGTTTTAGAAGTTTTAGATGAAGAAAAAGTCGCGGAGAATGGGGAGAACGCGGAAAACACGGGGAATAATCCTGAAAACGCTGAAAATCCTGGAGCGGAAACCGTCGCGGAGAATAAGACGGAAGTGAAACCGGAAATAAAGCCTGAAGTAAAGCCAGAACCGGAAAAAGAGGTGGAAGTCGACGCGGTTCAGTTCACGATTACGAAAGGCGACCGTGCGTATTGGATATGCCCCGTGAAAATGGACGGGCTAAAGTTCCACACGATGAGTTTTCTCTATAAAATCGAAGTTCCGGGCGGGTGCAAGACGCTGGGGGACGCGAATCCGCCGACGTGGGGGTGGCCTGCGGGTGAATTTCATAAGTATTTCGACAATTTCGGCGTGAATTACCTAAGCGCGACGCGGGATATTATCGACTGGTCGGGCTACGGCGTTACTCGTGCTGGTGCGGCGTGGAACCGTCAGCGTGACGAAAAAGTCGAGGACGGCTGGAACGTTTTTGCGTGGGACGCGGAGAATGATGACATGACCGGAAATAAAGATTCCTCACGCGAGGCGGTCACGCACTGGACGATTTATTATGACAGCAGTAAAATTCCGGAAGGGCAGAAAGTTGTCATCACCATCGCGAATCCGAAAATCGCCTCTGGTATCATGCGGACGGGCGGGGATATGGAGAAATTCCGCGCGTTTAAAGCGTCTTTCGCGAAACGGAAATATGATTACTCCGACAGTCGGAAATATCTGAATCCGCCGACTGAGGGACGGTTGGTGCAGCCAATTCCGGTGATGAAGGAGAACATTTTTGATGGCGAAATCGTCGTCTGTAGCGACTGGGGTGGAAGTTTCGAGACACGTCAGTATGCGGCGGAAGAACTGCGTCGGCTGATTCAGCTTGTCGTCGCGCCGATGAATGACGTGCCGATTCTGCGTAGCCCGACGGACCGCGATAATGTGAAGTTTTTCGTCGGCGGCTGGAATCAATGTAAGACGCTCACCGATGAGCAGAAAAAAGCGTTTCAGGAGGACATGAAGGCAGTTTCCGAGACGCCCGGGTGCGCGATTCGGACGGTCGGAAAGAACATTTTCATGTTCGGTGGGCAGTTCCGTTACACGCCGAAAGCTGAGATGTTCCCCGGTATCGGACGCGGAACGATTTCTGCCGTGTATCTCTTTATGGAGAATAATACGGACATGATTCTGGCGGGGTATAACTCGCGAAATAACCACGAAAACCGCGATTACGTCTTCACGCGTCCGAGAAATGGAAGCTGGAGTGTCACGTGGGGCGACGGTCTCTTCATTCCGCCCGCGAAAAGCTGGTTTATCAGTGGCGCCGGCTCAGAAAACACGTCCCGGAGTTTCGGAACACGCGGAGACTGGCACATTAATTATAATGAAGCTCTTCGCGGTATGAAACGGAATAAGTCCGTGAATCACTGGTTCGGTTGGGGTGCGCGCGACAAGAATGACCCGAAAAAGCCCAACGAAAAGTGGGGACTGGGTGAGGACGGTCAGCGTATGTATCCCGACTGCTACACCGGACATCCGTGTCTGATTAACGTCTTGGAAGACGCGAAAATTGATTACGTCGAGAGCGGAATGGAAGTCGTCCGGAACTACGGAGATCAGGAACGGCGGTATTATGAAATCGTGGATATGATTGCGTTATGGCTGGAAGATACGCTGAAAATCTGCGTCTGTGATAAATGTACCGCCCCGATTCGGCTTCCGGACGGGTCACTGGTGAAAATCGACGAAATCGATTTCCGCTCGACGCAGTTTCACGCACAGACCAGTGCGATGATTCAGGCGTGGAACGTGTACGTCGACCCGGGTCAGCTGTGCGAGACAATCGCATATTTCTGGGAAATGCCGATACCGCGGTGTCCGATTTCAAGGCAGATTCAGCCGAGAATCTGTCCGTACGTGCGGAAAAATTATAAGGTTCCGATTTACGCACCGATTAACGATTCGTTCTGGCGTCAGATGGTCCGCTGGGGGCAGGTTCTCGACCATTTAGCGATTTACGAGTATTATCTCGGCGTGAATTTCCGTCCGTGGACCGACGTGAACCAGTACGACTTACTCGCGGAGCTGGAAATCGGTATCCGAAACGGTTTATGCTATGAGGGCGAGTCGGGAAAAGCGTCGGCGATGGAGCGTTGGGTGCTTGGCAGACAGCTCTGGAACCCCGAGGCGGACCCGATTCAGCTTCGGAAATACTACATACGGCGTACCTACCGTGAGGCGGCTCCGGATATGGAGAAATTCTACTTCCGACTTCAGGAAAGTTACTATCAGGACCCCGGTGCGGTGGAATTCGAGGAATCCGACCGACGCATGGCGCAGTGGGCACTCTGGACGCCGAGTCCGTATGGTGGGACGCTCGCGGACGAGCTGACAGGGTATCTTGACCGTGCGCAGAAAAACGTCCGTCACCCGGTCGCGAAACAGTATGTGGAAGAGATTCGGACGCTCTGGCTGGAGTATGTGAAGGCGGCGAAAGAGGAGAAAGCGAAGGTGGGAATACGGTAAGAAAAGAGAAAAGAGAAAAGAGAAAAAGAAAGAGAAAGAAAAGGAGAAAAAAAGCAAGCAGTCGAAGACTGCGATTAAGAGTTTTTTGAAGAGGGAGTGTGAGGGGGAAACAATTTTGTAAAAATGTTTCCCTCCTCACCAGCGTAAATTCTCTACGGGTAGCCGATTTCTCCCGACAGGGTGAAATTGGCGTTGGTGTTTAGAGGATAAACTCATTACGCAAGATTCCACCCTGTCGGGCGGAACTTGCTACCCGTAATGTCGTAACGCTCGTGGGAGAGACCATTTTTGCAAAATAGGTTTCTCCCAGCCCCACGAAAACGGTTACATTACCGAATCGCGTTGGGCGGCTCTTCCACAAGTCGTTTCGCAACGCGTAACGACGGTGAAGCGAGATTCTAGGTAGCGTCGGTATTAAAAAATTCCAAAAAAACTTTTAATCACGTTCTACGAACGCTTGCTTCTTGGGTTTTTATTTTATTTTTGTTTATCATGTCCATTTTTGAAGCATTCGAAGCTGAAAACCGAAAAAAAGCGCAGCCACTTGCCGCGCGTATGCGACCACGAACGCTCGCGGAATTCGTCGGTCAGGAAGATTTTTTGGCACCCGGTAAACTCCTCCGTCGGTTACTAGAAGCAGATCGCCTCGGCTCCGTTATCTTTTTCGGTCCGCCCGGTACAGGGAAAACAACGCTCGCGAAACTCCTCGCGGTGGAGTCTCATGCCGACTTTCGGCAACTTTCTGCCGTTACGAATGGTGTGAAAGAGTTACGGGAAGTGCTCGCACACGCAGAAGACACGGTCGCGGCGGAAGGACGGCGGACGCTCCTTTTCGTGGACGAAATTCATCGGTTTAATAAAGCTCAGCAGGATGTTCTCCTCCCCGACGTGGAAGAAGGTGTCGTTACGCTCGTCGGTGCTACGACGGAGAACCCGTTTTTTACGGTGAATAACGCACTTTTAAGTCGAAGCCGGCTATTTCAGTTTCATCAGTTGACGGTGGAGAATATCAAGACGATTCTGAAAAATGCTCTAACCGACACGGAACGGGGACTGGGGCGGATGAAAATCGAGATGGACGACGACGCGCTTGAATATCTGGCTCAGACGTGTGACGGCGACGCGCGACGGGCACTTTCTGCGCTGGAAATCGGTGTGTTGTCGACGTTCGCGAATCCGATTCACTTTACCGTCGAGATGGCGGCGGAGTCCGTTCAGCGTCGAATTACGGGGCATGACCGAGACGGTGACGCGCATTATGACATTATCAGCGCGTTAATCAAGAGTGTACGCGGAAGTGACCCGGACGCTGCAATTTACTGGTTGGCGAGAATGCTGGAAGGTGGTGAGGAAGTCCGTTTTTTAGCGCGTCGACTGATTATTCTGGCGAGTGAAGATATAGGAAATGCCGACCCACATGCGTTGCCGTTGGCGGTGGCGTGTGCACAGGCGTGTGAGATGATTGGACTGCCGGAATGTCAGTTGACGCTGGCACAGACGGTGACTTATCTCGCTTCTGCTCCGAAATCGAATTCCGCGACGAACGCGATTTTCGCGGCTCGGAAAGACGTTCAGGAGCGCGAGGCGGTTGCCGTCCCGAAACACCTCCGCGACGCGCATTATGCCGGCTCGAAACAACTGGGACATGAGGGGTATCAGTACGCACACGATTTCCCCGACGCGATCGCGCCACAGGATTATCTCGGCGTGGACCGACGATACTACTTTCCGACAGAACGGGGTGAAGAACGCGAAATTTCCGCCCGCCTCGCGTTTATTCGTGCAAGACGGACGGAAAATCTGGAATAAAGGTGAATAAAGGTGAATAAAAGTGAATAAGGGGGAAATAAGGGTAAATGGAATGAATCACCGTAAAACCTGAACATCCCCCCAAATGAGACACATTTCATTCTCCGAGTGCGCCTGTTCCATTTACGAGAGACTAACTTCTCGGACCTGAATCATCGTCGCGAGGATATTCTCCCACGTGGCGGGGTCCATCATGCAGGAATTCGGGAACATACAACCGTCCCAGCAGATATGTTTTACCGCGCCGGTGAATTTTCCCGATTCGTCGCAGAGCCAGTATTTCGCGTGACGCGGAACGTCCAGCTTCCCGTTCGGATCTGTAACCAGACAGTGACGGCCAGTTTTATCATGTGAGCCGGAACCGAAAACGGAACCGTCATTCTGCGCGACGTGAAAATCAATCATCCACGGACGGAGAGCTTGCGTCAAGCGGAAAAGTGCTTCATCAAGAACGGTGGGATCCTGCCAGTCATAATCTTCCGGCAACAGTCGGTCCTCCGGTGCATTATACCCCATCAGATACAGTAGTGTATGTGACATATCCGCCTGAAAACCGAAAATTTCGGGCCACGCGACGCCTTCCAGTACGCGAAGCATCCACTTCCATGAATGCATCCCACCCCAGCAGATTTCCCCTTCCGCTGCCAGTCGCTCACCGTAATCCGCCGCAATTTTCGCTGCCTCGGTAAACGTGTTAATAATCTTGTTCGTGTTCTCGACCGGCTCGGCACTCCATTCTTCCACACCACAGGACGAGTCGATTCGGATGCACCCACCAGGCCGGATTCCCAATTCACGCAGTTTCATCCCGATTCGGCATGATTTCTGAACCATCTCGCAGAAACGTAACCGTTCCTCATGAGACCCCATCGCACTTCCGCCACCACAGCCCGCCCAGATAGGGGCGACACAAGAACCGATTTCTAGGCCGTAACCGCGAATCTTGTCCGCCAGACGCTCTAAATCCTCATCTGTACTATTAATGTCGACATGTGGAGCAGAAAGAAAAAGGTCCACTCCGTCGAATTTCTGACCGTTCACGGATGTTTCCGCCGTCAGTCGAAGCATAGTGTCGAGGTCCAAAAATGGTTCCGTGCCGGGCTGTCCCTTACCTACCACACCTGGCCACATCGCGTTGTGAAGTTTTAACATGTCGTATGTTCCTTATAAAAATGATTCTGTTCTGGAGGGCGACGTGTTACGCGTCGCGTCTGGTTAAATGATGTATGGAAACACGGATTTTTCTCATTCCATCATTCATCTTATCGGATAATCCCTATTTTGTCAAGGCCCGCAAAATTTTTTTGTTGAAATTTCAGATATTTTTTACACGCCCCCTTGACATGAGAATCACTGTAATGTATAACTCATTACAGTTTCATGATGACAGCGTGAGTTGATTTTTGGAAATAAAAAATATATAAGGATTCCTACGGTGAATGTGAATGAATGCCCGGTAAGCATAATTGAATGTCGGGAAGTGACGAAAAGTTTTGGGAGCGGAACGGAAAAGATTAAAGCACTAAAAAATGTCTCCTTTCAGGTCGAATCGGGCCAAATTGTTGGACTTCTCGGACCGGACGGCGCAGGAAAAACAACACTGATTCGGCATCTATGTGGACTGATGACACCAGATGCAGGGAGTATTTCTGTTCTGGGACTCGATTCCGTGCGCGACGCGGTGGAAATTCAGAACCAGCTCGGTTACGTTCCACAGAAATTCGGACTATACGAGAATCTGACTGTGGCAGAAAATATTCAGCTTTACGCAAAATTACACGGAATTACGGACACGGAATTACAGGAACGGGTACCACGGCTACTCGAATTTACACTTCTCTCGCCATTTACCGAGCGTATGGCAGGGAAATTGTCGGGAGGAATGAAGCAGAAATTAGCGTTAATATGTGCTCTGGTTTCCCGACCAAAATTGATGATTCTTGATGAACCGACTGTCGGCGTGGACGTACTGGCGCGGAGAGAGCTGTGGAATATCCTGCGTCAGATCGTGTGTGAAGAAAAGATGACCGTTCTGACCAGTACTGCATATCTTGACGAGGCGGATTATTGTGACCAGACGCTAATTTTATTCGAGGGGCAGTTACTAACGCAGGGAACGCCGGACGAAATTCGGAAACAAGCAGAGAAATTCGTCCCAAATCCGAGTTTTGAAGACGCTTTTCAGGCGTTAATTTGCGGGACGGTACCGAAACCGTTAACGCGAAAAAAACCGGTTCAGGAAGACGGACCGATTCGGCTACGTGTGGAAAAGCTGGTGAAGCGGTTCGGAGATTTCGTTGCGGTGGACCGGATTTCGTTTTCGATTCGGAAAGGTGAAATCTTCGGGCTTCTCGGAGCGAACGGCGCGGGCAAAACGACGACTTTTAGAATGCTCTGTGGTCTGAATTCCCCCAATGATGGCATCATCGAACTGGACGGTGAACCGCTGGCGGAGCATATCGAGGAAATGCGCTCACAGACGGGGTACGTGGCACAGAAATTCTCGCTTTACGGCGACTTATCCGTCGTACAGAACATGGAATTTTTCGGCGGTGCGTACGGTGTAGCAGGAAAATTGCTGAAAGAACGTATTGCGTGGGCGTTGGACGCATTTCAGCTCGGTCCATACGCGAAAATGAACGCGTCACAACTCGCGATGGGCTTTAAACGGCGACTCGCGATGGCGTGTGCGTTGCTACATGAACCGTCCATTGTGTTTCTGGATGAAGCGACTTCCGGAACGGACCCAATTTCCCGACGTGAGTTCTGGAAACGGATTCTGAACCTTGCGGACGAGGGTGTGGCGGTGATTATTACGACGCACTTCATGGATGAGGCACAGTACTGTGACCGAATTCTGATTATGCGAGACGGAAAGGCGGTCGCGGTCGGAACGGTGGATGAAATCATAAAACAGGGCAGAAACGCACCGACACTGGAAGAAGCGTTCGTGAATCTGGTATCTCAGGAAATGCCGGAGGGAGTGTGAGTAATGAATCTGAAACGCATCGCTATTTTAACGAAAAAAGAAGCGAAACAGCTTATCCGCGACCCACTGAGTATCGCGCTCGGAATCCTACTGCCGGTTGTATTACTGTTAATTTGCGGTTACGGTGTCTCGACCGACGTGCGGAATATTCGAATCGCGATTGTCGTGCCAGAACCGTCTTATGAGGCAAATCAGATTGTCTCGCGGTTCCGTTCTAACGGCTTTTTTCAGTCGATTGTCCTCTCCTCCACGAGTGAGGCGGAAGATATGATGGCGCGTCACCGTGTAGATACGTGTCTCTTTCTGCCTCAAGACTTCTCAAAACGGTGTCTGGAAGGTAACGCAAAACTGTTACTCGTCGTGAACGCGTCGAATCCTAGCCCCGCCTTTCTGAAGCAGGGATACGTACAGACGGTGTTGGCAGGAATCATGCCGACGCTTGTAGGTGGAGGAATGATGGGATACGCGGAAAACACGGGAAACACGGGAAACGCGGGAAATTCAGGTGGAATGACGCAAGGAGCCGGAGCATTCACGCTCAGAATTCAGACGCGACAGTGGTTTAACGAAGAAGGACGTAGTGCCCTCACGATTGTGCCGGGAATGATAGTGATTATTTTAACGCTTATCGGCGCGTTGTTGACGTCGATGGTCATGGCACGAGAATATGAATTGGGAAATCTGGAAAGTATGTTCGTCACACCGATGCGGTCAGGGGAGATTTTACTCGCGAAAATGACCGTGAATTTCTGCCTCGGCATGGTCGGACTGGGAATTGCGCTGTTTCTGAGCTGGTTTCTGTTCAGTGTTCCGATTCGTGGGAATTTAGCGATTTTGCTGTTCGGGTCAAGCATTTATCTCAGCGTGTCGCTTGGAATTGGGCTGTTGATTTCAAGTTTAACGAAAAACCAGTTTTTAGCGGTTTCCGCCACAGTGATTACGACGTTTTTACCGTCTTATTTACTGTCTGGTTTTTTGTTCGAGATTAAGAGTATGCCGACGTTTTTACAGTGGTTCACACTTGTTGTTCCGGCACGATATTACGTTGATTTCTTGC
>JAUNAI010000489.1 GCA_030527705.1 Planctomycetia bacterium
ATTTTGTGACACTTTCTAATTTTGTGACACTTTCCTTTCCACTACCCCTTGACGTTTTTCGGAAATGGGTTAAAATAAAGAATGTGTGTTTTTTCACGATAAAAACTTAATAAGGGAGCGTCCAAATGGAAATTAATCGCAATGAATACCGGAATCCGCTGATTTCTCGTTATGCGTCGAAAGAAATGAGTGCGATTTGGAGCGAACAGCGGAAATTCAGCACCTGGCGTCGTCTGTGGGTCGCGTTGGCGGAGGCGGAAGCGGAAATGGGACTGCCGATTTCCGAGGAACAGCTTCAGGAATTGCGCGCGCACGTGGACGACATCGATTTCGATTTGGCGGCGCAGTACGAGCGGAAACTGCGTCATGACGTGATGGCGCATGTGCACACATATGGTGATGCTTGCCCGAACGCGAAAGGGATTATTCACTGGGGTGCGACAAGTTGTTACGTGACGGATAATACGGACGTCATTCTGATTCGTGACAGTCTCCGTCTCCTTCAGGCGAAACTGCTCGACGTAATGCGTGTGATGGCAGCTGCAGCGAAAAAGTATCAGAATCTGCCGTGTCTCGCATTCACGCACCTTCAGCCCGCCCAGCCGATGACACTCGGAAAGCGGTTCTGTCTCTGGTTATACGACTTGGTGATGGACCTAGAAGACCTAGAACACCGAATTGCCCTGCTTCGTACGCGTGGTCTGAAGGGAACGACGGGGACGCAGGCGAGTTTTTATGCGCTTTTCGAGAATGATGACGCGAAAGTCCGCAAGTTAGAAGCAATTGTGGATAAGAAAATCGATTTTGAGTCGTCCTTTGCCGTCACGGGTCAGACATATCCGCGTAAACTCGATTCTCAGGTTCTTGACGTTCTGTCGGGGCTTGCGCAGTCTGCTCACAAAATGGCGACGGACTTACGTATTTTGGCGCACAGGAAAGAGTGTGAAGAACCGTTTGAGAAAAATCAGATTGGTTCGAGCGCGATGGCGTATAAACGGAATCCGATGCGCAGTGAACGGATTTGCTCACTGGCGCGCTTCGTGATGAGCCTCCAGTCCAGTCCAGCCATGACACTTTCAACGCAGTGGTTCGAGCGTACGCTGGACGACAGCGCGAATCGCCGACTGGTTCTTCCGCAGGCGTTTTTGGCGATGGACGCAATTCTGATTCTATATCGGAACGTGATTGACGGAATGGTCGTTTATCCAAAAGTTATCGAGAAGAATCTCCGCGCAGAGTTGCCATTCATGGCGACGGAGAACATCATGATGGCAGCAACGGCGGCGGGTGGCGACCGACAAGAAATCCACGAGCATATCCGTCAGCACTCACAAGCAGCTTCTGCAGTCGTGAAACAGGAAGGTGGCGAAAATGACCTGATGACGCGTCTGGCAGCGGACCCACTCTTCGACGCTGTTGACCTGAACGCCGCGTTGGAACCGTCATTATACGTCGGACGCTCGCCAAATCAGGTGGATGAGTTCCTGAATGAGATTATGGCGCCGTTTTTCGAGAAATATGAGGGGGTTACGTCGCTGGAAACGGAAATTTTCTGTTAAAAAACACCCCAAAACATACCTAATAAAATACAAAATAGCAAGCGATCGAAGATTGTGATTAAAAGGTTTTTTGGAATTTTTTAATACCGACGCTAAGTGTAATTTAACCGTTTTCGGGTCTGGGAGAGACTTGTTTTGCAAAAAATGGTTTCTCCCACGAATGTGGAAGCTAGACAGGTGGCAAGTTCCTCTTGAAGAGTGGAATCTTGCGTAATGAGTTTATCTTCTAAAACGCTAACGCCGAATTTCACCCTTTCGGGAGAAATCGGCTACCCGTAGAGAATTGACGGTCGTGAGTGGGGAAACATTTTTGCAAAATTGTTTCCCCCTCACACTCCCCCTTCA
>JAUNAI010000490.1 GCA_030527705.1 Planctomycetia bacterium
GATGACAGAAACGGAGTACGGTTTATCAGTGCTGACCGTATTTTTCAGTCCCGGGAAGGACCAGTCGAAATTCACAACATACAGTTTTCCATTCATGACTGCGCACTCAGCAGGCTGGTCGAGGAGACCATTTTCGCCATTCGTGTCGTCGTTCACCCACAACCAACCAGCGACATGTTCACCTTCGGCCGTGCGAGAAAGCGTACGAATCGCGTTCGCCTGACTGTCGTTGATATAAATTTTGTCGGTTTTTTCATCATAGAAAATACCGTCGCAGCAGTGATACGCATCATCATTCAGAACGGTTTTCATGTCGGAAGTACCATCTTCACGTGTTTCAATTCGGTACATCTGACCGTCGCCGAAATTACCAGCGTAAAGCGCGCCCCACGCCCAAGCGAGACCGTCGAAGGAGGAGTTGTCGCCACGTCCGATTTTCTTCGTAGTTCCGACGACCCACGCATACGGATCACTCGCGACACCGTTTTTCACTTCCGGATTCACCTTCAGCGCTTCCGTCGCGTTCACGATCATATCAAGCGGGAAACGCCAGATAATGCCTAAACCGAAAGCGTCGGGGGTACCAGCAGTGTCGATGTTCGTGTCACTGACGTACATGAAACCGTCATGAATCAGCATCGCGTTGGCAAGACGCAGACCGTCCACGAGCGTGTCGATTTTCCCGGTCGGTTTTCCGTCTTTCATCTCAACGCGGAGAATTCTGGACGAATATTTTCCATTCGGCGTCGAGGAGAAGAACTGGTTGTCGCAGACATACAGATTTCCATCTGGTCCAATATCCAGACCCATCGGTCCCATTTTTCCAGAGCGCGGGTCGCCCGGATATTCCATCAGAACTTCAAAATTCTGATTTTCGTCGAAAACGCCGAGGAGCGCCGGATACTGACGCGTTCCATCTTCATTGGACGGAGCGAAATTCGGAACGTTCAAATAAATTTTACCAGCGGCTTCATCGACCGTCATACCATCCGGAACCGGGCAGGAATCCGGCAACGCAATGTGAAGTTTCGGCGTGTAGGCGGGATTCGGCGTGATGTCAACACGGTGAATCGCGTCGGCTGCGCCCTCATTTTTCTCCGCGTCCGTCGCAGCATCCTTCGGCGTACAGGCCGTGAGGGTCAGAAGAAAACCGAGCGAAAGTGAAATCAATACTTTTTTCATAGTGGATACCTTATCGTAACCTGAAATTAAAGAAATGAACCAGCCAAAAAACGGTTTTCAGCTGGAATTTTATGTATTTTTTAATTATAAATTCCCAACGTCGCGGAAATTCCGTAAAACAGAACAGCCTCGCCGTCCGTTTCGACATGATCATACATGATAACCGACTCACAGGCACGGAGGAAATGGCGTTTCCAATTTATGTCAAGCGTGTCGAGGCGGGTGAGCGCATTCTGAAGGAGTGGATTCTCACACATAGGTGGCTGGAGTAAATCCGCGTCCGCGACACCGAATTCCTGAATTCCATGTCGAAACGCTTTTCTCTGTATGTTGATATCAGCACTTCCGGCATAAGCCAAACGTGAAAACACAACCGTCGCAGCACGAAACATACTCAGGTCCATCACGCCGTTTCCTGTGGATGGGCGACGCAGACCGAAAACCACGTCAAGTTGCCGACAGACCATGGAGTAAATGACAAATTCATTCAGTTCAACCACATGGTCCGCGTCAATCAAGGAACGAATCGCTGTACGAATCGTCGTGTACTGTTGCGGACTGAGCTGTTTCAGTGTCGGAATCGCGAGTTGCAGGTTCATAAGTTGTTCCGGAGCGGACATGTGTGGAATCCGTTTCAGCCACCACTCGTAATCGGATAGTAGAATTCCATTTAGAACCTTCTGGACAGTTTTCTTCTGTGCTTCAGAAATCTCCTTGT